>PBVB01000047.1 GCA_002728075.1 Flavobacteriaceae bacterium | reverse complement strand
TCAGGTATTAACTTATTCTTAAATGGAGAAAAAATCAATAAAAAAGTAGTTTTTGAGAATTTAAAAAAATCAATTTTACCGGTTTCAAGTAGCGGAATTTATCTTCAAGAGCAAGCATTAAAAATTGGAGCTTCTGGTGATTTTTCTTCAGGAGATAACGGATGGGTCGAAGGATTAATGGATGAGCTGTATGTATTTAACAAGTCAATAAGTACTTATGAATTAAAAAACTTGTACAATTCATATAGTATAGAGAGAAAAGTTTTAGATGACAATGACAAAGTTGAGCATTTAGTTTACAATGACTTATCTACAAAAAATATTAAAAATCAAATTAAAAATTTAAAAAAACAGTGGTTGAAAAATATCTCTGATGTCAAGACTGTTATGGTCATGGAGGAGATGAAAGATAAAAGAAAGACTTTTCTTTATGAAAGGGGAAGCTACCAATCTCCTAGTTATGAAGTTGAGGCCGATATTCCATCNAAACTTCCCAAAATGTCTCCCGAANTGCCCAAAAACAGNCTTGGACTTTCAAAATGGATATTTGATAAAAAAAATCCANTNACGGCAAGAGTAGCAGTAAACAGATATTGGCAGATGGTTTTTGGNAGAGGTATTGTAAATACTCCTGGTGACTTTGGTGTTCAAGGACAACTCCCATCTCACCCTAATTTACTTGAATATCTTTCTAACTATTTTATGGAAAAAGACTGGGATATCAGGGATTTATTAAGATTAATGGTAACGTCACATACCTACATGCAATCCTCAAAACCCAACCAAAAACAAGTCGAAATTGATCCTGATAATATACTTCTTTCAAGAAGTAATAGTTATAGATTACCAGCTGAAATGATCAGAGATAATGCNTTAGCTGCAAGTGGATTACTCGTTAAACATGTGGGAGGAGAAAGTGTAAAACCTTATCAGCCTAAAGGTTTGTGGAAAGAAAAATCGAATTTTTCAATCAAGCTTTTGAACTACAAAGAGTCNTCTGGTGATAGTTTATANAGAAGAAGTATGTATACTTTTATAAGAAGAACAAACCCGCCCCCTTCAATGTCTACTTTTGACGCTCCTACTAGAGAGGTTTGTACGGTAAAAAGAGAAATAACTAATACTCCTTTACAAGCCCTTGTTCTTTTAAATGATCCTCAGTTTGTCGAGGCATCAAGAATTCTTGCTGAAAGAATTCAAAAAGAAAAGCCTTCTTCAATTGAGGAATCAATAAGCCATGGTTTTCGTTTGTGTACCTCTAGAAAACCAAGAGANAAAGAAATAGAATTACTTAAAANTTTATATAATGAGCAGCTAAAAAAATTCAAANAAAACCCTAAACTTGCATATAATATTTTTAAAAACGGTAAAAAACCTAGGGATAAAACCTTAAATTTATATAAAACTGCGGCACTTTCCATGGTAGCAAATGTAATGTTAAACCACGACGAAGCTTATATGAAAAGATAAATCTAAATATGAATTGTAATCACCATCACCATAACGAAAAGTTTTCCAGGAGAGATTTTTTAACAAAAACCTCACTCGGATTGGGTGCTCTTTCACTTAGCTCCCTTATAAGTCCAGCAAGAGCTTTTGACAGTATTTCAAATCTTAATAACACAAGCCTCCCTCCACAATTACCTCACTTCCCAGCAAAGGCAAAAAGAATAATATANTTATTTCAAAGNGGNGCACCTTCTCAAATTGATCTTTTTGATNACAAACCTCTTCTNACAAAGATGCATGGTAAAGAACTTCCCCCTAGCGTTAGAGGTGGNCAGAGNCTCACAGGTATGAGTGCAGGTCAGGCCTCNTTTCCATTAGTNTCNTCTATTTATNNTTTTAAACAGTATGGTCAAAGTGGAGCTTGGGTNAGTGAATTAATGCCTCATACATCAAAAATTGTTGATGAGTTATGCTTTGTAAANTCNATGTATACCGAAGAAATCAATCATGATCCAGCTGTCACTTTTATTCAAACAGGNTCAAACCTTCCTGGAAGACCCTCTATGGGATCTTGGATCAGTTACGGTTTAGGTTCTGACAATAAAAATTTACCTGAGTTTGTAGTACTAGTNACAAAAGACAANCAAGGTCAACCNCTCTATGCCCGGTCTTGGGGTAATGGATTTTTACCGTCNAAATACCAAGGNGTTCAATTTAGATCNGGTAANGATGCTGTTCTTTACTTNCAGAACCCTCCNGGTGTNACAGGTGACNTAAGAAGAGAACAACTNGAATATTTAAAAAAACTTGAAGATGATAATTATAGAGATATAGGCGATCCTGAAATTTTATCTAGAATGTCTCANTATGAAATGGCATACAGAATGCAAACTTCTGTCCCTGATGTTATGGATGTTTCTAATGAGCCAGACTATATTTTTGATATGTATGGAGAGGATAGTAAAAACCCTGGAACATTTGCTGCCAATTGTTTGCTTGCAAGAAAACTCATTGAAAAGGATGTGAAATTTGTTCAACTTTATCACCAGGGTTGGGATCATCATGGGGATTTAAACAATGGATTAAAGGTCCAATGTAAAGATACTGANCAACCGTCAGCCGCACTTATCATGGATTTAAANCAAAGAGGACTCTTAGAAGATACACTTGTGATATGGGGGGGAGAATTTGGAAGAACAAATTATACCCAAGGAAACATTTTAGATCCTGGTTATGGTAGAGATCATCACCCCAGGTGTTTTACTATTTTTATGGCTGGGGCTGGGGTTAAAAAAGGTATCACTTATGGAGCCACAGATGATTTCGGCTATAATTTAAGAGAAAATCCAGTGCATGTTCATGATTTTCAAGCCACAATTTTACATCTTCTAGGCCTTGATCATGAAAGACTAACTTTCAAGCACCAGGGAAGAAGATATAGATTAACCGATGTACACGGAAAAATTGTCAATGATATACTCGTATGAAAAAAAATAACAATTCTAGAAGAAACTTTATAAAAAACTCTGCTATTGTTGGGCTAGGTATTGCCTCAGCTAATAAAAAATTTTCAATTGTAAGTAAAAGCCGATCTTTAGAAAATACCGTTGGTCATAATGGATATACCTATAAAGTTGATAAAAGCTGGAGTAAACAAAATGTCAATATTCATCCAGTTCACCATTGTCATGAAATGGTTATGGATAAAAAGGGAAGATTGTTCATGACAACAACTCATAAAAAAAATAATGTTTTGGTTTACAATAAAGACGGAAAGGTTTTAGATGGTTGGAGTGTCGGTTTTAATGGTGCCCATGGTTTGACACTAAGTAATGAAGGTGGTAATGAATTTTTATACATTACTGATCCAGACTTGCATAGGGTTTGTAAAACTGACTTAAATGGAAAACTAATTCTGGAAATTTTTTATCCAAAAGAAATTAATGAGTATACTTCACAGGATGATTTTAAGCCAACTGAAACTGCAATTGCACCCAATGGTGATATTTATGTTGCAGATGGTTACGGAAAAGATTTTATTATTAAATATGATCAAAAAGGAAATTATTTAGGACATTTTGGGGGTAAGGGAAGTGGTGAAAATCATTTTGATTGTTGTCATGGAATAACTCTTGATAGCAGATTTAATCAAAATCCAACACTTCTTATTTCCTCTCGAACAAAAAATGAGTTCAAAAGATTTACCTTGACTGGAAAGCACATCGAAACTGTTTCCCTGCCTGGATATTGGATGTGTAGACCCGTTATTAAAGGAGACAATCTTTATTTTGCTATTATTAACACCTACAATTGGTGGAACTATGACGGAATGATTGCAGTTTTAGATAAAAACAATAAAGTGGTTTCACTTCCGGGAGGAGGAAAACCATCATACAGTAATGGTGTTATTAATAAACCCGTTTATGATGATCGTAGTTTCCTCAATCCACATGATGTTTGCATAGATGATGATGAAAACATCTATGTTCCTCAATGGAACTCTGGAAGAACTACTCCTTTAAAATTAATTAGAGTTTAATTTTTTTTAATTTGGAAGCTATTTTTTTTCTAGGTAGATTTCATCCATTGCTAGTTCATTTGCCGATTGGGTTTTTGATTTTAGCTATTTTAATCGAAAGTTATTCCTCCATTTTCAAAATAAAAATTAATCGTAGAATAGTAAATTTTACTTGGTTTACAGCTTTCTTTTCCTCGGTTTTAACATCAATTTTGGGACTTTTAGTGGCAGAGACTGGTCATTATATAGATGAAAATTTATTTATGCATAAAATTTTTGGTTTGTCATTAACAGCAATCTCATTTATATCTTGGTTTTTGAGGTTATCCATTTTTTCAAATTTATTTTCATCCTCGTTAAAGACATTATCTAATACCATAATCATTGTCCTTTTGACTTTAACAGGTCATTATGGTGGGAATTTAACCCATGGTGAAACATATCTTGTGGATTATGCTCCAGAAAACATAAAAGAATTGGTTGTTAAAAAAAATAAATATGTGGAATTGGAAATTGATTCTGTTAAAGTTTACGATGATCTTATACAACCAATTTTTAATCAAAAATGTGTTTCTTGCCACAACAAAGAAATATCCAGGGGAAATCTCAACATGGATTCCTACAGTAATCTTTTAAAGGGTGGTAGTAGTGGTATTCCTATAAATAAATCTGACCCCAGAAAAAGCTTATTGATAAGAAGAATTACCATGTCAACAAGTGAACTTAAATACATGCCTCCGGATGGAGAGCCTGTGTCTTTCGATGAAATTAAAACTTTAATTTGGTGGATTAATAATTTGGATAAATCGAATGAAAATTTAGTATCATTAAAAGTTGAAGACGACATAAAAGAATCACTTGAAATGTTATACAGTTTAAATTTTACTGAAAAACAATGGTTTGAAAAAATTTCAATAGATAAAATAGATGAGTCATTGGTCCAGAATATTGATAACAGCGTATTTCAAATAAAATACATTTCTGACGATAGGAAATTCCTATCTGTAAAATACTTACAGAAAAATGTTAGTGTCTCTGACATTGAAAAGCTTCAAAAGATTAGTAAATACATCGCATATTTCACCGCAAAATCTTCAAATATTTCCAATGAATTGATTAAAGGGATATCAAATTTTGAAAACTTAGTAAAACTTGAAATTCAAGATAATAATATTGATGATGAAAGCATTAAAATTCTTCAATCACTTAAAAATCTTGAAATACTTAACATCCACAACACAAAAATCACGAGCAAATCTATCGAGATTCTTAAAAAATTTAAGAATTTGAAAAGGGCATATGTATGGGGGACTAGCATATCTAGAAGTGAAGTAGATGAATTTAATAGAAAAGAAGATAAACTTAAATTAATTGGAGGAAGCTAATCTTTTTTAAAATTAAACTATAGTTTATAATAAAAAGAGATTGGTTTTTAACTTTACAAAAATTTAGTTTTAACTAAATTTGGATTCAATTTATGAGAAAAATTTTATTACATATAATTCCTGCTATAATCCTTTTAAGTTGCCAAAATAAAAATTTCGATCCAACTAAACTTAACGATGCAGCTCTTTTTCACTCAGCAATGCAGAACTTATCTGACATAATTGTATACGATATTTTTTCTCCACCTGTAGCTTCTAGAGTTTATTTATATCCATCAATTGCAGCTTACGAATTAATGGCAAAGGATATGCCTTTAAAATACAAATCTTTAGTGGGACAGGTCAAAGATCTCACACAAATTCCCGAACCTGAGAGAGATTTTAAAAACTATAATTTAAATCTCACTATTTTATATGCATTTAACAAAGTAGGTAAGGCTCTTATTTTTTCGGATGAATTGATGAATAATTTTGAAAGAAGATTTACAAACAAATTGAATTCAATTGGTGTGCCTAGAAATATTAGAATTGCTTCTGAAAAGTATGCTGATAAGGTTGCCAAACATATTTTAGATTGGGCAAAGGATGATTTGTACAATCAAACAAGAACATTCCCAAAATACACAATTTTAGAAGAAGAGGTTTATTGGAAACCTACACCTCCAGATTACATGGATGGTATTGAACCTCACTGGAATAAAATAAGGACACTAGTTTTAAATTCTTCAGATCAATTTGTTCCGAAGGAACCATTAAAATTTGATTTAACTAAAGGTAGTCCATTCCAAAAGCAACTTCAAGAAGTTTATGAGATTGGAAAAAGGATGGATCCTGAGAAGATTGAGATTGCAAAGTTTTGGGATTGTAACCCATATGTTACACATCACAGAGGGCATGCAATGTTTGCTACTAAAAAAATAACTCCAGGTGGGCACTGGATTGGTATCACGGCTATCGCTGGTAGAACAGCAAATAGTTCTTTTTACGAAGCTGTAAACGCATATGCTAACGTTTCAATCTCATTATTTGATTCTTTTATTAGTTGTTGGGACGAAAAGTGGAGATCTATACTGGTTAGACCAGAAACTTTAATTAACCAGCATTACGATGAAGAATGGCTACCTCTTCTGCAGACTCCACCATTTCCAGAGTACACAAGTGGTCATTCAGTTATTTCACGTGCTGCTGCAAAAGCTCTTACCAACTTGTACGGTGAAAATTTCAAATTTACTGATACAACTGAGGTTGCATATGGTCTCCCATCTAGAAAATACAATTCTTTTATTGAAGCATCTGAAGAGGCAGCTCTTTCAAGACTTTACGGTGGAATTCACTATAGAATGGCTATTGAAGAAGGAGTTGTTCAGGGTGAAAATGTTGCGAACTTTATATCTGAAAACCTAGAAACTAACCTTTACCCTTACCAACTCTCTATGAAATAGAGGCTATTTTTTATCTATTATTTGGCTTTTAACCTTCTTTTTTTTTTATATTTACCCCCTTATTAACATTTAATTAACAATAATCACTGTTATGAAAAAATTAATCTTAGAAAAATCAAAGTATTTTTTATCGCTTTGTCTTCTTCTATTTATATCACTTTCAGCGTATTCTCAGTCTATTTCTGGAACTGTAACTGATGCTGAAACTGGTGATCCACTATTAGGAGTAACAATCGTTCTAAAAAACACAAACAAAGGAGTGGTTACTGACTTTGACGGTAACTATATAATAAATAATGTAGAGCCGGGTGATTACACAATCGATTTATCCTACATTGGATATGGTAGAATTTCTCAAACAATTTCTGTTGGAGGNGATGATGCTACCTACGATTTTACAATGACTTTTTCAGCTTCTAAACTTGATGAACTTGTAGTTACAGGTACAGGAGCTCCAGTTGCTAGAAAAAAAATAGGAAATAGTATTGGCTCAATTTCTACAGCAAAATTAGAAAATTTACCTATCAACTCGTTTTCTGATATACTTCAAGGTAGAGAACCAGGTTTGGTTGCTTTCCCCTCAGGTGGTCTTAACGGTGAAGGTGCCCAAATTAGGATTCGTGGTAATGCTTCGCTATCTCAGTTAAACGAACCAATCATAATTGTTGATGGAGTTAGAGTTGACAGAGGTGGTGGTTTTGGTGGCTACATTGACACTGGTGGAGGTGCTGGATCAAGACTTGACGATATTAATCCGGAATCAATAGAAAGAATCGAAATACTTAAAGGAGCATCTGCAGCTACTTTATTTGGTACTGAAGCAAGTAACGGTGTAATCCAAATTTTTACAAAAAAAGGTCAAATTGGAGCACCAAAATTCAATTTCAAAGCGACGCAAGGTTGGATTAATTTCCCGAAAGGAAAATTTGCAGATAATACTGGTTGGACCTCTAGTGCATCTACAGCAGCGAGAATGAGTACAGTACTCGGAAGATCTGTACAGCCTTACGAGCTTGTTAGTTTCAATGCTACTGAGGACTTGTTTGAAACTGGTTTTAACAATATTGTAAACTTAAATGTTTCTGGGGGTAGTGAGTTTATGACTTATTTTGCTTCTGCTAGATATCAGTATTCTGATGGACCTATAGGAGGGAAAGAAAGACAAGGTTATTTAGAGGGGCAAAAAACAAATGCTTCAGACATAAATGAAATGGGTCAGTTTAATATTAATCTAAATATTAATCCAAGTGATAAATTTAATATTAGATTGACGTCTGGATTCACATCTAGATACCAAACAACGCTTCAAAATAACAATAATATTTATGGAACAGGTTCTCTAGCTCAGTTTAGTAAACCTGAATTGGTAACTGAAAACAATACAACAGGGGTAATTGCTTTTGCTACTGTTGATGAAACTTTGCAGTTAGGATTCAACACAAGAATAAACCACTACAATGGTAGTGTCGGACTTAATTATTACGCAACTGATTGGCTTAAGCTAGATGGTACTTTCGGAATTGATTACTCAGGTCAAGTAAGTGAAGATTTTTGGCCATTCCAATGGAATATTGACGGTTTTTCTGGTAGTAGACCAACTGGTCAACTATCTGTTGGAACCAGAGATTTTATGGCTAAAACAGCTGAAATTAAAATAGTAATGGATAACAAGATCGGTTCATTAACTTCTAATTTAATAGTCGGTGGTCAATATGTTGGGCAACAGGAAAAGATTGTCGGTAGCCAGGGCACTGAGTTTCCAGGACCAGGTTTTGAGGTTGTTGG
>PBVB01000046.1 GCA_002728075.1 Flavobacteriaceae bacterium | reverse complement strand
TTTCTCAATGAACACAAAAAAATATAAGCATATCCAAAAAATAGAAATAAATGAAAAGGTAAAAATCCAAAGTTTCTTTTTGCAAACAAAATTGTGGTAATTGTACTCACCAAAAAATAAATAGCTAGAAAACCTTCGATTATAAAATAATATGACGTGGATTCATTTATATATTTTTTTTCTTTCAAGTTGGTTTTCCCAGAAGACAAATTAAATTTAGGTGTCCTAATAAATTCCGATTTTTTCCCAATAAATCCTTGTAAAACTGCTACTGAATTTTGAAAAGCAAACGCTCCTGAAATGGAATAAAAAAAAATAAAAATTTTAGTGTATTCAAAAAATGAATTGATTTTTTTTTTGTTCACTAACTTAAAAAGTTTCCAGTATACATAAAAGAAAATAATTGTGCTTAAAACAAAAAGTGAAGAGAAATTAAAAAACCAATTGAAACTGCTTGTTACATTTGAAACATATGAAAGAGGAACACTCAGAAATGATAATAAAAAGACGCTTAGAAAAATACTACTGCTAAAAAGATGAAAAGCAGAATGTACTTTAGTTGAAAATTTTAAATTATTGTTTTTTAAAATATTTAAAAAATGCTTTTTAAAATTTTCAGCACCTCCTTTATTCCATCTAAATTGTTGAGACTTAATTGCATCAATTAAAAAAGGAATTTCAGCTGGAGCATTGATTGATTCTACATATTTTATTCTCCAACCTCTTAATTGAGCCCTATAGCTTAAATCAAGATCTTCAGTTAATGTATCACTGTTCCAATTCCCAGAATTTAAAATTGCTTCTTTTCTCCAAATCCCTGCAGTGCCATTGAAATTTAAAAAATAGCTATTAAAATTTCTTCCGACTTGCTCCAATGTGAAGTGAATATCAAGTGCAAAAGCTTGAATTTTTGTCAATAGAGAAAAATTTTTGTTTATATGATTCCATTTAGTTTGAACAACNCCAATTTTTGGCTCTTCGAATCCACAAATTGTTTTTTTTAGCCAATCACTTTTTGGGATAAAATCTGCATCAAAAATTGCAATATAATTGCCTTTTGCAAGTTCGAGGCCATACTTCAAAGCTCCAGCTTTAAATCCATCTCTGTTTTTTCTAATTATATGGTTTATTTTACGGCTACTTTTATTTTTTAATTTTGAAATTAAATTTTTGACGTAAGCAGTTGAATTATCATCTGAATCGTCTAAAACCTGTATTTCAATTTTATCACTTGGATAATCCATCTTAACGACCGCATTTAACAATCTTTTTATTACATTTTGTTCATTGTAAATTGGTAGTTGAACTGTTACAAATGGAAGATTTTTAAAATTTGTTAAAATTTTATTCTTTGCTTTAGTTTTGCTCTTTTTGTAATTTAAATATAATTCAAGATGTATAAGACTAAAAAAAAATATTGATAAAGAGCAAACTGAATAAATAATCATGAAGAAAATCGTTAAAATATTCATTACCATAATAGCCCAAGCTTTTTTTTAAAATAATACTTAAAAATAAGATATAGAATCTTTTTTCCAGCTAAAATAGATCCCTTCAATGTTCCTGATATTTTAGATTTTCCTAATCGTTTTTTGTATTTAACATCTATCTCTTTGTATTTGTAATTTTTCATTAAAGCCTTTATTTGCATCTCAATCGTCCAGCCAAAAGTTTTATCTCGCATATTTAGTTGCATCAATTTATCCCAGGCAATAGCCCTAAATGGGCCAAGATCTTTGAACGTAGAATTAAAAAAAATCTTCATTAGTAGGCAGGCCAACCAATTGCCAAAAATTTGATGAACTGTCATTGAATATTTATCTCTCAATCTCTTCGTCCTAGCCCCTAAAACAAAGTCATATCCCTCATTAACAATTGGATCGATAATTTTTTTCATTTCTTTGGGATCATCGGAATAATCTCCATCGATGAAAACAACAATTTCAGGTTTCTCTTTGAGATTTTTTAAATATGTGATTGCCTTTAAACATGCATTACCGTAGCCTCTTTTCTTTTCATAAACTACTTTTGCACCAAAATTTTTTGCTATTTCAGATGTTTTATCGGTTGATGAATTATCACAAACTATTACTTGACTAACAAAATCCGGAATATCATTTAAAACGTAAGGGATGCTTTTCTCCTCATTAAATGCAGGAATAATGACTGATACTCTCACTCAGTTAGTTTTTCTTGATATTCCTTTTTTTGAGCAGGTACAATATACTTATCAAAATAAATTGAAGATAGTTTTTCAAGAGAGAGGAAAAGTGACAAGGAAAAGGTTATTAATAAAACAGAAAATAATAGTTTATTGATTCTTTTTTGTTTATCTGAATTTAAAGAACAATCTTCTTTAATGTTAAATCTATATATACCATAACAAACTATAGATAATCCGATAATTCTAATTAACCAGCCAAACAAACCAAGAGATCCGTCAGGTTTATAAAAAAAGTCAGCAAAAGAAATAGCATAAATTCCTCCAATTAGACCAAGTTGGAATAAAATCATTGGAGCAACGCAGCAAACAATTCCTGCGAATGCCGAAGCTATGCCATACTGAAAAATATTTTTTATAAAACTCATTTCAATAATTTTTCATTTAAATTCCAATCATAATTTAAATATTCTATTGTTGCATTTCCCATAATTTTTACCCCAGAATATTTATTTACAAATTTCAGCAATTGAATCTTATTTCCAAAATCATCCTTAAACCAAGAAAAGATTTTTGATAGCTTTAAACGGTTAGCATTTATTTTATTCTTTGCTTGATCATTTATAAATTCAGTCGTTGCGTTTTCTAATTGGTTTTCAAGTCTATGTGAGTAATAGGCAAAATTTTGAAGTTTAGGACATGACCTTGACGCACAATTGATTGCAAAGTGAATTCTTGGTTCATCCATCTTTCTAAGAATTTTATGCTCAATAAAATTAAGTGTTACTTTTTCATTTTTAAGCTTAAATCTTTTTAGCCACCAAGGAATAATCAAATCTTTTATGCTTCTTAATGGATAATTATCCAGAATTAATTTTACAGTAACAGCGTTATATGCATTAATAAAATAAGCTAATGAATCATATTTGGTCCACTGCTCAATTGGAGGATTATTTTCTAAATTTATCAAATACTTTTCTAATAGTTTTGAATTTTTTTTCCAAACGCGATAGTTCACATTTCCCTCGTCATCTACATATTTTTTTAATTCAGAATCCCAGATATCATGAATATTTTTTTGTGAGATTAAACTATTAGAAGCAAAAAAAAATAGTACGAAAAATAATACGCTTTTGTAATTCACTTTAAAAACCTTTTAGTAGTTCAATTAAAATTTTTATAAGTTGCTTTTCTCCCTTTTTACCCATNTCAANTATTTCTTTTATATTNATTNGCTCAAGATTTTCCGGATCACACAAATCAGTAATTACNGAAATAGCNAGGCACTCTATTCCAAGCTGATTAGCGACAATNATTTCTGGCACGGTGGACATTCCNACTGCNTCTGCTCCAATTATTCTAAGATATTTATATTCTGCTGATGTTTCTAATTGTGGTCCAACAACACAAGCATAGACTCCTAAATCGATTTTAATTTTAGATTGGNTTGATATATTAANCACTTTTTCAATTAAATCTTTTGAATAGGGTCTGCTCATATCAACAAATCTTTCACCNATCCCAAAATTTTCTTTTTCTGCTA
The DNA here is from genome assembly GCA_002728075.1 of Flavobacteriaceae bacterium. Classification (GTDB taxonomy): domain Bacteria; phylum Bacteroidota; class Bacteroidia; order Flavobacteriales; family Flavobacteriaceae; genus TMED96. The sequence continues at coordinate 15,138 of PBVB01000046.1, read as the reverse complement.
GTGGCGANCCACCTTGTAGATTTATATGATCTTTGATTATCATGAGTTGTCCTTTNTTTAATTTTAAATCTATTCCTCCTGCAGCATTTGTNACAATTAACTTNTTAACTCCTAATCGACTCATAATATAAATAGGGTAAGTAATTTGGAAGTAATTTAAATCTTCATATTTATGAAATCTTCCATCAAAAATTAAAATTTCTCTTGAGTTTATTTTACCAAAAATAATTCTTGAATTTTGCATTTCCATTTTTGAAACTGGGAAATGAGGAATTGATGAGTATGGGATCTCAGCAATAATATTTACTGTATTAACAAGACCGCCAAGCCCTGTACCAATTACAATCCCAAGGTCACATTTTTTTATTTTATTTTGTAAAATATATTTTACTGATTCCTCTATCTTCTCCTTTGATTTCATAATTTGATTTTTAGATCTGGAAACTGACACAAGTCGTCATAAGTATCTATATCAGTTTTTTCATCTAGTAAATGTATGTTAGTTATATCGTCAATATCTCTTATAGTTTCATTTAAAACGCTTTGTTGACCCCAATTCTTATTTTCAAAAATCTTAGTATCTAAATAATTCATTCCAATTAAATAATATCCTCCGTCAGTTGAAGGGCCAATAACAATATTCTTTTTTTTTAGAATTCCAAAAGCATCCATTATATCACTAATTTCCAATTCCCACAGATCAGAACCAATTATAACAATTGGAGAAAAATTTTTAAAACTGATATTTAAAGCATTTATCATTCTATCTCCTAAATTATTTCCCTTTTGAATAAATTTTTTAATTTTTGAAGAATCAAAATTATCATTTTCTTCAATATAATCTGAATAATATATATGTACTTCTGAAGACAAACTGTTAACTACAGTAGCAGTTTTATTTACAAGTTCGGAATAGATTAAAAGAGCTTTTTTTTGTCCAATATTCAGAGCCAATCTTGTCTTTACCTTGCCTATTATTTGGTTTTTACAAAACACCAAAACTAAAGGATTATTTTTCAACATTACTTTAGGCTATGGTTCCCTGGCAACTACTCCCTGCCCCAGCGGTACATCCATAACAATGCTGGGAAACTTGAATTTTTTTATCAACTAACCCTTGGATTTTACACTTAAAAACTGTGTTATTTTTTGAATTTATTTTAAGATCTAACATTTGATTAAAATCACAATCGTAAATATACCCTTCCCAGCTAACTGAAATTGTGTTTTTACACATAAGTTCCTTCGTTGCATTGGGGTTAAAACGACTAACAAGAGTTTCCATATATTCTTCATAATTTTCAGAAGCAATTAAATAGTCTAAGAATCTACTTATTGGAAGATTTGTTATCGTAAATAGATTATTAAATTCTATTTTAAAATTATTATATAGCTTTTCTTTGAATTTTATTTCCAACGATTCTTGATCTGGTGGTAAAAATGCTCCAGAAGGATTATACACCAAATCTAATTTTAAGTTAGAGTTGGTTTTCCCATACCCTACTTTATTTAATTCTTTTAGTGCTAAGATTGATTTATCAAAAACCCCTTTTCCTCTTTGATTGTCTGTTTTTTCTTTGTTATAAAAAGGGAGAGATGAAACAATATGAATTCTATTATCGGCAAAAAAATTTGGAAGATCAAAAAATTTTTTATTTGCTAAAATTATAGTCAAGTTGGAACGAACTATAATTTCATCTACACTGGTTTTTTCTCTAATACCTTTAACAAACCATCTAAAGTTTGGATGCATTTCTGGAGCCCCACCTGTTATATCTACGGTTTCAATTTTATTTTCAATCATCAGACTTAAACACCTTTTTAAAACTTTCATAGACATCATTTCTTTTCTGTTAGGTCCGGCATCAACATGGCAATGAGAACATGTTTGATTGCACATGTAACCAATATTTAATTGAAGAATTTTTAATTGTCCTTTTTTTATATCCGGAATATTTACCTCTTTAAGTTTTTCTTTAAAAAGTGGGAGTTTTCCGTCAGAAAATATACCATTGTTTAGAACATCTAATTGCGTAGATACATCCATAGATCTAGATTTATTTATTAGGTCGATTAACCATTTACATACTTAATTTATTGTATCGATTCATCATTTGAACTCCATGGACCAAGACTGCTCCACTTTTGATTGCCGCACCTACATGAACTGCTTCCATCATTTCTTCTTTTTCAATTCCTTTTTCAAGTCCATCTTTTGTATATGCGTCAATGCAATAAGGACACTGTACAACGTGAGATACGGCTAATGCAATTAAAGACTTCTCTCTTGAAGTCAGTTTTCCTTCAGCAAAAACGCTTTCATAGTAGTTAAAAAATTTATCACCAAGTTCTTCATTCCATTCAGTTATGTTTGTAAATTTTTTTAAATCTTCTGAATTATAATATTCGTTTTTCATTTTAAACTATTTAATCTTTTTATTAAGTTAACTAATTATTTATTTTAATTTTTTATTAATGTCTAATAAATTCTCTTTCAGNTAGCTCTCTAAAAAAGAATTATTAATAAACTCTCTTCCAAGTAGAGACGAATCCTGAGTGATTTTAAATAGAAGATTACCGTCAATAAAACGCTGTAAAAATATNANAGATAATGGTTTATAACTGTAATGCCAAGGCTCAAACNTAAANCCTTTTCTNTCAGNTGAATCGTCATATACNAAGTAAAAACCATATTTNTTAGAATTTNTTTTCATCCANGAGAACAACTCNCTATAAATACCATTTTCAGTATAGTTTTTCTCNATTAGTAAATCTCCTTTTGGAATAAATCTTTTATCTATAATGTCTATGTCGGTACCCCAATGATGTCTAGATGTTCCTGGAAGCGTTGAATATTGAATGATTCTATTTATGTTTTTAATACCAAAAATCCTTCTTTCAAAATTTTTGTTGTATTTATTATTCCATATACTTTTTTGTTTTTCGTAACTCCTATATCCTGATACAATTTCAATTTCAATACCTTCTTTTTTTGCGTCATTTTGCATCTGTTTAAATTTTATAAAAGCTTCAGGCAAAAGACCTGACCTAAGGATTTCTTTCAAATCATTTTTACCTAGCAGGAATAAATCTCCTTTAGTAACGTCATTTTGTGAAAAAATAATTGATGTTATAAAAAAAAATAAAATTAAGTTTATGATGTAATGTTTAAGATTGCTTTGGATCATATAAATTATTAAAATTATGAATTATAAATTCAAGATACTTTCTGAGAAAAATATAGATGAAATTGTTGATTTGGTTCACAAACTTAATGAAAATAAAATACCAAAAAATATTTTAACTAAAAGGCAAAAGGAAATGTTTTCCCAAAATTATGAATGCATGGGTGTATTTATTAAACGTAAATTAATAGGAGTTGTCGGATTATGGTTTCAAACTAGATTGTATTCAGGTAGTTCTTGTGAGTTGGATCATGTTTATATTCTTCCTAAATACAGAAGGTTTGGTGTCGGGTCAAAATTTATTTCCTTTATTGAAGAATATGTTTGCAATAGAGGTTTCGAGTGTCTAGAATTAAATACTTATTCACAAAATACTTTGTCTCACAAATTTTACTACAACTCTGGTTTTAAAATTCTTGGNTTTCATTTTATAAAACATATTGATATTTAGTATATTTANNAATANGCGGAAGTAGCTCAGTTGGTAGAGCATCAGCCTTCCAAGCTGATTGTCGCCGGTTCGAACCCGGTCTTCCGCTCTACATCTTAAATTAAATGAAAAATCGCCTTAAAAAATGAACAAAATTGTAATNTTCATCCTTTTAAGTTTTTCATTTGTAGTTTTTTCTCAAGAAAAAAGGACCATATTAAGAGGAAAGTTAATGTATAGAAATAGTAATGTAATTGCTGCTAATGTTATNAATAACTCTAATCAAAACAATACGATNACCGATACCAATGGTGAGTTTGAAATTTTAGCTGGANTTGGAGATGAAATTATTTTTTCATCAGTTGAGTTTAAAATAAGAACNGTAAAAATAACAGAGGAGATAATGAAAAAAAACAGATTGGTTGTTGAGGTTAATGAGAGGGTTAATTTTCTAGACGAAATTGTTATTAGTCCCGAGAATACAGAAAAGTTTCTTGATCTTAAAGAGGAGGAATTCAAAAAAGTTGACTACATAGATGACAAGTCAACTGCAGTTGAAAATGAAATTATTCGCCAAAACCAGCTCTACAGAGGTATAAATATCGTAAATGTTGCAAAGCTTCTTGCAAAAGTACTAAGAGAGAGTAAAATAGAGGAGGAAATAAAACTTACTCCATCAAAAGCTTTACCTCTTGTTTTCGATAAAAATTTTTTTATACGTGACCTAGGTTTAAAAAATTTTGAAATAATTACTTTTCTTGAATTAATGGATAAAAAACAAGAGATTAAAAATTTGCTCAAAAAAAACAAAGAGTTTGAATTGATTGAGTATTTGTTTAATGAATCTAAGAAATTTAAAAATTCCTCACGTTGAAAAAATATCAATTAGTTATATTTTTTTTTTGTCAACACTAGTTGTTAAAGCTCAGAAATATAAATTATTAACTGGATATGTCTTTGATTCTGAAATACCAATAAGTGATATTCATGTAATTAACACATCGAGAGGAAATGCTGAGGTTACTGATATAAATGGATTATTTGAAATATCAGTNNCAATTGGGGAGAAATTAGTTTTTAGTTCTATTCAATATGAAAAATATGAATTGATTATTACAGAAAATATTTTTTCTTCTAAAGAAATANCCATTTATCTAAANGGTTTTGTCAATGAGTTGGATGAAGTNATNGTTACAAATAATTCTCTNACAGGCAACTTAAAATATGATTTATTGGAATCAGGATTAGAAGAAAAGCAAAANTTTGATGATTTTGGCATTCCTGGATTTAAAGGTGAAAGGCAGGAGAAAATACAAAAAGCCACACAATTACTTTTGGGGTTNGGNACTTCNATGCAAATTGATGTGGAGGCAGTATATAAACACATTTCNGGTTATTACAAAAAANTGAAAAAAAGAAGATCTTTAGANTCTAAATTTGTTTCAATNTTTTCCATTATTAAATTTTATGGATTATTTTTTTTCATNGAGAATTACAATATCGATGATAATAATGTATATGATTTTGTTTTAGGATGTTCTGAAAATTCTGAAATTATCCATTATTTTAATCAAGATTTACANCAAAAAGTGATTCAAGAACTAGATGCTTACATCAAAATTTATAATANTGAGTCTGACTAATTTTATTTTTTTATTTATTATNCAACTAGGAANANATGGTTACGAAAACCATGAGTTTTACGTAAGTACAACAAGTGTTGATTTTGTTTTGGATAAAAACGAAATTCAAATTATATCACAGTTTTTTCTGGATGATGTAGAAAATCTAATAAAATTTCAGAAACCAAATACNACTTTAATTTTTGAAAAAACATCAAATGAAGATAATAATTTAATTNTGAGAGATTTTATTCAAAAAAATTTCAAAATATCAATTAACAAAAAATCACAGGAAGTAAAATATTTGGGATATGAATTGAAAGATGAATTGTTGGTTGTTTATTACCAGACAGAATTTTCGAATTCTGAGGTATTTAATATTGAAGTGTACAATAGTTTTTTAATTAATTTTATTGAAAGCCAAAAAAACATAGTTCACGTTAAATTTAAAAATCTAAAGAAAAGTTTCCTATTAACTTCCTTAAATAAAAATTTTCAATATTCATTTGAAAAATGAAATTGATATATTTACACAAAAGTTAAGTCTCATGATAAGAAAAATTAGAGCATTAGGTTTTTTTTTAATTTTTACTACATCTTTTATCGCATCTCAAGAAGTAAAGGTGCCTATTGGCCATAAAAACGATAATAAGTTTAAGCAACTCTACGAAGAATTTTCCACACCTAACAGATATAGAACAGCGTCAGGTTCTCCAGGAAAAGATTATTATCAACAGAAAGTTGATTATACAATGAATATTATTTTAGATGATAAAAATTCAAAACTTTATGGAGATGAAAATATTAATTATAAAAATAATTCACCTGACGAATTGTCTTATTTGTGGATCCAATTAGACCAGAATATAAGAGGAGACTATAATATGGAAGACATGAAAACTTCTTCCGGAATCCCAGAAATGTCCTCAATTGATTCTTTTGTAGAAGAATTCACATCAGAAAAATTTGTTGGAGGTTTTAATATTGAAAAGGTATTAGATGAGAATGGAAGACCTCTAAGATTTACTATTAACAAAACAATGATGAGAGTTGATTTACCAAATCCAATAAAGAGTGGTCAAGAATTTAATTTCTCAATTAAATGGTGGTATAAAATTAATAACCATGTCCCTTCAAGAGATAGATCTGGTTATGAGTATTTTAGTGAGGATGACAACAGAGCCTATGTCATAGCACAATTTTTTCCAAGATTAGCTGTATATAACGATATTGAAGGTTGGCAAAATTATCAGTTTTGGGGTAATGGAGAGTTTGCTTTAAACTTTGGGGATTATGATGTAAAAATTACAGTTCCAGACGATCATATAATGGAAGCAACAGGTGAGCTGCAAAATCCTAAAGAGGTCTTGTCAAAGTATGAGTTACAGAGGTACAAAAAGGCTGCCAATTCATTCGACAAACCAGTCATAATTGTTTCAGAAGAAGAGGTTATAGAGAAAGAGAAGAGAAAGTCTAATGGAAAAACCACGTGGCATTTCGTTGCAAAAAATGTTAGGGATTTTGCTTTCGCATCTTCAAGAAAATTTATTTGGGATATGATGGCTGTTAAAATTGGGGGTAAAAATATAATTGCTTCTTCTTTGTATCCAAAAGAAGGCAATCCTTTATGGGAGGAATATTCTACTAGAGTTGTAGCTCACACCCTAAAAGTTTATTCAAAATATACTTTTGATTATCCGTATCCGAAAGCTGTTTCTGTTCATTCAAAAAATCAGGGGATGGAATATCCTATGATCTGTTGGAATTATGGCAGACCAAACGAAGACGGATCTTATTCAGATAGAACTAAATATTCAATGATTAGTGTGATTATTCACGAGGTTGGACATAATTTTTTCCCTATGATTGTTAACTCAGATGAAAGACAGTGGGGATGGATGGACGAGGGATTAGATACATTTGTTCAATATTTAACTGAGCAAGAGTTTGAGAAAGATTATCCTTCTAGAAGAGGAGAACCCTCAAAGATTGTTAGATATATGTCTGGTGATCAAGACTTCATTTCTCCAATTATGTCAAATCCAGAGAATGTATTTCAATTAGGGCCTAATGCATATTCAAAGCCAGCAACGGCATTAAATATTTTAAGAGAAACAATCATGGGTCCAGAATTATTTGATTTCTCATTTAAAACCTACGCCAAAAGGTGGAAATTTAAACATCCTACACCAGAAGATTTTTTTAGAACTATGGAGGATGCGTCTGCTGTAGATCTGGATTGGTTCTGGAGAGGTTGGTTTTATTCCACAGATGTGGTTGATATTGGTGTTAAATCAGTAGATAAATATGTTATTTCTGATAAACCTTCAAAAGAAATCGATAGTATTTTAGCTAAGTATGGTATGACAGCAAATGATTTAAACCCAACTGTTTTTATGCAAAAAAACACAAAAGAATTTAAAGAAAGTTCTGAAATGGAATCAGATTCAATATCTAGTTTTGAAGCTTTGGAGACTTCTTTGGGAGATGATAAAAAATTGCCTAAGCACTTCTATGAAATTCAATTTGAAAAACCTGGAGGNCTTGTTATGCCNATTATTGTTGATTACATTTATGAAGATGGGACTAAAGAAAGAATTGAGTANCCTGTACAGATATGGAGAAAAAATGATTCAATAGTTAAAAGAGTAATTACCAGCGATAAAAAATTGATAGGTGTTGAATTAGACCCAGATGCTGAAACTGCAGATATTAATTTGAATAATAACTCTTGGCCAGTGAAAAAAAACATTTCAGATTTTGATAAATTTAAAGAAAAAATAAAAGGCTAATTTTGCACCAATGTTACTATTTATAAGCGGAGCCGAAATATTTTTTATATTCTTTGTAATACTACTTGTTTTTGGAGCAGATAAAATTCCTTCTTTTGCTCGAACACTTGCCAAAGGAATAGTTCAGGTAAAACAAGCAACAAATGAAATTAAAAGTGAAATACAGAAAACAACTAAAGACAATCCAGTTAGTGAGTTCAAAGAGCATATTAAGTCTGAAATAGATGAGGCAAAAAATGATTTTGACGATTTAACTGGTTCAGTTAAAAGAAAAAATTAAAATTTGATACTTAAACTTATCCCGTCTCTAATTGGTAATAAAACTGTCTCCAAATTTTTATGATTAGATAATTGTTGATTAAATTTTTTTAAAACTTCAGTTTCTAAATCTTTATTTTTGTTCTTGTTAATAACCTTACCGCTCCACAAAACGTTATCTGAAACAAGTACCCCCTTTTTTTTTAGAAGAGGGATAATTAGATTTAAATAATTCATGTAATTTTTTTTATCAGCATCCAAAAAAATAAGGTCATACTTATCTTTCAACTTGGGAAGAATTTTGATTGCGTCGCAGGTGAATTGATTAATTTGGTTTTGTAGTTTGGAAAGATTAAAAAAGTAACTTTGAATTTTTTTCAATTCAAAATTATTATCAATTGTATCAATTCTTCCATTTTTTTCTAATCCCTCTGCTAAACAAAGAGTTGAATAACCAGTAAAAGTTCCAATTTCTAAAATTCTTTTGGGTCTAATTATTTTGGAGATCATACTTAGAAATCTACCCTGNTGGGTTCCACAAATCATACGTGGNTTTAATGTTCTAATGTGAGTTTGTCTATTTAGTTCTTTTAGTATTTCTGATTCTTTACTGCTGTGGGATATACAATAATTAAGTAATTTTTCACTTATAAAGTTCATGAATAAAGNTTTTAATTTAAATCAACAAATTTTAATCTTTGACTAGGATATAAATCACAAAAAATAGACCACCTAAAAGAACACATATATAAACAAGGTGTTTTAACAAATCTTCTCCTTTAAAAAACCCTTTTAGAACTATATTATCTATAAGACTTATTAATAATCCTAAGAAAACTAAAAGAATTATACCTCTGTATTTTTTGATAAGTGCTTTCAATTATTGAGTTAAATTATAAGTTTGAAATTTATTTAAATATATGATTTTATACAATAATTTCTTAAATATTAAATTTCAAGCATAACATTTTAAATTTTGTATTTTTATAAAGTTTAATATTTATGATATTAATTCTTAATGTAAATAAAATTCATTTACATATTTATTAATATAGCNNAATAAATTTTAGAGCTAAGATGGTGGACACAAAATTCAAATTATTTACTTTGAAACTTATTTTTCTCTTTTGTGGCTGTGTACCACCACCATATGAGCCTGATCAGAATGAAATTTCAATAAATGATCATTGGGAGAACACTGGAAAAATAAGNGCTTCNTTTATTTCATCATCCAGAACTTTGGGTGTAAATACAAATACGGGCTCCCCTTCATTTAGTGTATCATTTATTGCATCTGCAAGTAATATTGATAGTTTGTCATGGAGTTTTCCAGGAGGAAAAACTAATGATTCTATAAGTGAAATTACGGAAACAGTCGTCTATGAAAAATTTGGAAAATTTGATGTAGGACTCGAAGTTTTTAATGCTGACGACACAGATAAAAGATACTTCAAAGACTTCATAGATATTTTTTACAAAGATGACCTTGACTTTAGAGGCATAGAAGCCACAAGTTGGACTGTTACTGGGACAAGCGCTGCTACTTCAGATTTCCAGTATCCTCTAGATTCGGCTGGAAACACATATGAATCTTGGGTTACTATTCCTTATACTTCAGAGCATATGGTTTCTGCGGACAAAAATTTTGAAAACTTTCCATCAAATAGTTTAACCCTGGAATTTGAATACAAAATTGAAAAAGTACCTGTCTTGTACATATCTGCATCTTCAATTACAGGGACTTCCATTAGTTCACCCTCAGATGCTGTCTATATCGATCCTCAATCAGCGAGCTCTTCGGATACAAAAATTAATATTTCAAGTATTTATCCTGGTACTAGAAGATTTATGGTAAAATATAATGGAATTACAATGTGGGTTGCTTCTAGTATGACAGATAACACATTTAAAAGAGCCAAGATTGAATTACCTTCATTGTCTACATTTAATTTAAATATTGAAAGAAAAGAATTTGAGAAAGAAATTAAACAAATTCCATATCCAANAGACCCTTCTGCGTTAAATACGCAAATGCCTGTATCAACTATAACTTCGTCGCCAACTGAGGACACAGACGGTGATGGAGTTGCTAATCTCATAGATGCATTCCCACTAGATCCAGCTGAGCAAATTGATACCGATGGTGATGGTATAGGAAATAANGCCGATAATGATGACGATGGTGACAAATACTTAGATCTTACAGAAACTACNGCGGGTTCGGATCCCTTGGATAAGTTAAGTATTCCAAATTACTATGTAAGACACTCAAGGTATCCCTTTAAATTGGAAATNAGGAATATGACTATAAAATTAAACCCTAAAAATTAATCTGGAATTACTCTTCCAGGGTTTAGAATTTTTTTTGGATCTAATATCTTTTTTAGAGTCTTCATTAAGTTGATTTCTTCTGATGANCTTGATGTATGCAGATACTTTTTTTTATCGAGTCCAATTCCGTGTTCTGCAGAAACAGAACCTCCATTCTCTTTNAGATTGGAATATATTATCTGATTAATCTTTTCTCTATTTTCTTTTGAGTTATCATTTTTTCCAATAATGAAATGGATATTTCCGTCCGCAACATGACCAAATGTAAATACATGCTCAATAAATGATAATTTTTTAAGTTTTTTTGTAGCGATTTGAACTTCCCTTTCAATTACTGGGATTGGTAAGCTAATGTCAAAATGTTGGTCAAANNTAGATTTTTTTGCTAATACAGAAACGTCTTCGCGCATATCCCAAATAATTTTTTGTTCCCTTTCATTTTGTGCAAGTAATGCATCTTCAATCAAGTTTTGTTCAGCGGCTNCAGAAATAAGTTCAGATAATTTATCAAAATCATTACTTAAGTCNGAACCTAAAGATTCAATAAATACATAAAATGGGTATGTNNTCGGTAGAAGAGGTGAATAGTTTTCAGAGGAATNTAGCATCGTTTTATATGTNTCATTCCACATCAATTCAAAGCCTGTTAGTGTTCCAGACAAACCTTTCTCGATAAATTTTAAAAGATTTACGACATTTTCATAATTATTTAGTGCTATAAGTGCAGAACATCTTGATTCAGGTTTTTCTTCTAATTTAAAAATCACCTTGGTAACAATACCAAGGGTGCCTTCAGAACCTATNAAAAGTTGCTTNACGTCATATCCAGAATTATCTTTAATTACTTTTTTCATTGATGAAATTACCTCACCATTAGATAAAACAGCTTCCAAACCTAAAACCAATCCTCTTGTCATTCCGTATTTTAGTACTCTTAGTCCTCCAGCGTTAGTTGATACTACTCCTCCGATTTGAGCAGACCCTTTTGCGCCAAAGTTTAGGGGTAAAAGAAGATCTTTCTCATTAGCAGCATTAATTGCATCCTCAACTATAACTCCCGACTGAAGCGTTATTGTTCTACTTTTTTCATCTATTTCTTCAATTTTATTCATTCGGTCTAACGATATGATTATTTCATCTTTAAANGTCTTGGTTGATCCTACTAGATTTGTTAATCCTCCTTGTACTAAAACCTTTTGATTATTTTCAAAACATACCTTCATAATAGAGGAAAGTTCATCAGTGTCTTTTGGNAATACTACTGCTATAGCATTTGTAGGGATGTCTGTTTTCCATATATGATCAAATCTANATTTTTCTTTACCATCAGATANAACAGAATCTTCTCCTACTATTTTTTTTAGTTTATCAACCACAAGTGTTGTTTAAAAATTATTTTCAAAGTATTCGTAACCAAAAGTNTCAGCTACAGCTTTGTATACAATTTTNCCATCATGCATGTTAAGTCCTTTGTTTAATGCTTGATTTTTTTTGCAGGCCTTTTCCCATCCGAGATNAGCTATTAATTGTATGTAGCTTAAAGTAGCATTATTTAAAGCATTTGTTGAGGTCATAGGGACCGCACCTGGAATATTAGTTACACAATAATGAACTTTACCGTCGATTAAATAAACGGGTTCTTGATGTGTTGTTTCTCTGCAAGTTTCAAAACATCCACCCTGGTCAACTGCTACATCTACAAGCACAGTACCTGATTCCATTTTATCAAGCATATTCTTAGTGATAATTTTTGGGGCTTTCGCACCAGGTACTAAAACTGAACCAATAATCACGTCACAAGTTGATAAGTGACTTATGATTGCTTCTCTTGAAGAATATAAAGGAATTACNTTTTTGGGAAGCACCTCACTTAAATATCTTAGNCTTTCTAGGTTTATGTCAAATAAAATCACNTGTGCTCCCAGGCCTGCAGCCATTTTTGCTGCCTCGGTTCCAACAATTCCAGCTCCAATAATTATTACCTTGGCTGGNGCTACACCTGGAACCCCACCAATCAATTTTCCTTTTCCCAACTGAGGTTTNTCTAAGTATTTTGCACCNTGTTGAACAGCCATTCTNCCTGCCACTTCAGACATTGGTGTTAAAAGAGGTAACTTCTTATCACTTGTTTCAACTGTTTCATATGCAATGCAAGTTGACATAGACTTCATCATTGCTTCAGTTAGACTTTTTGAGGATGAAAAATGAAAGTAAGTAAATAGAGTTTGACTCTTTTGGATTAAACTAAATTCTTCTTTTTGGGGCTCCTTAACTTTTACTATGAGTTCGGATTTAGAATAAATTTCTTTTGCTGTAGATAAAATTTCTGCTCCNGCTTTTTTATAATCGTCGTCGGAAAAACCACTCTTAATACCAGCATTTTTTTCAATATAAACTTTATGGCCGTTATCAACTAAAGACCCAACACTTGCGGTATTTAAACCAACTCGAGATTCNTGGTTTTTAATTTCCTTAGGGGTTCCTATAATCATGACAACTTTTTTGACAAATCTAATTAAATAAACATTATAATTTGTAAAAATTAATTCTATCTAATNATCAAATTTAATTTTTATTGAATCNTTAGATTAAAGATTTGTATATTCAAATCTTAATTTGGGTCATTAACTCAGTTGGTTCAGAGTGTTACCTTGACAGGGTAGAAGTCANTGGTTCGAATCCANTATGACCCACAANACTTNNNAGAGGTTTCGACCTCTTTTTTTTATGCCAATGCGAACTATATGCGAACTTTTATGCTTCTGCACGTGTTGGAATTGGCACAAATTCACTTTTCNAATCATCAGTTTCTTTATCTCTGCTGATAATTTCAATCTCTGCATCTTCCAACCATAATGGCACATCTTGTTCTTCGTTTTTCACAACACTACTTCGCAATTTTGGTATAACATAATGCATTGATAATTGTAGAAATTTCAACTTCTGGTCAGTTGTCAATCTTTGATATCTATTATTAATTTTACTCACTTTACATAAACTTAATCCAATTTTAACTTATGGTAAATCTATTTTTTAAAAACCTTCCANATGTTAGNTATTTATNATNAAATAGTTTAATAATTTTGAATTGAATGTTACTAAAACATNATCATTTAAATAATCTTTCTAATAATAACTTTAGACAAGTAAATAAAACTTATTTAATTCCAAAAGAGATTAAAAATATTGAAGATTGCGCCGAATGTCCGAAGTAAACCCTATTTAAATCAAATGCTAGTAAGACAATAAATGTCCAGGTTTCGAGGTCAATTTATTTACAGGAGGCGCAAATTGGGTTAGTTTTATTCCTCTAACAGCAGTCTTGTATTCTTCAAAGGTTGGTGTCCTACCAAGTATAGCTGAAAGAACAACCACNGGAGTAGAGCTAAGCAAAGATTCTCCTTTTTTACGGTCTGAATCTTTAACCACTCTACCTTGAAACAATCTTGTAGATGTTGCCATAACTGTATCACCTTTTTCAGCTTTTTCTTGATTACCCATACAAAGATTACAACCTGGGCGCTCAAGGTATAAAATATTTTCGTACTCTGTTCTGGCCGTATTTTTGGGAGCATCATCATTAAATTCAAAGCCAGAATACTTTTGAAGAATTTCCCAATCACCTTCCTCTTTTAATTCGTCAATGATATTATATGTTGGTGCTGTGACTACCAGAGGCGCCTTAAATTTTACTTCCCCTTGAAATTCTTCTAGNTTTTTCAACATTTTAGANACAATTTTTATATCTCCTTTATGAACCATACAGGAACCAACAAATCCTAAATCAACATGTTTTTTCCCTTGATAAAAGGAAAGTTCACGTATAGTGTCATGAGTATAACGCTTAGAAACATCTTCGTTGTGGACATCTGGATCGGCTATCATAGGTTCTTCAATGATGTTTAAATCCACAACAAATTCTGCATAATAATTAGCATTTTCATCAGGAGTTAGAGCAGGTTTTTCACCAGATTTAATTTCCTCTATTCTCTTATTTGCTTTGTCAACTAGCCCTTGAAGAACTTTTTTGTTATTATCCATCCCTTTATCAATCATTGTTTGTATTCTAGCCTTAGCAATTTTCAAAGATTCAATTAATGTATCGTCCTCGGATATACAAATGGATGCTTTAGCTTTCATTTCAGCGGTCCAGTCAGTAAATGTGAAAGCTTGGTCTGATGGTAAGGTACCAATGTGAACTTCTATTATTCTCCCTTGAAATACATTTTCTCCACCAAATTTTTTAAGCATTTGGTATTGTGTAGCGTGGACTACATCTCGAAAATCCATATGTTCATGCATTTTACCTTTAAAAGTTACTTTTACTGACTCAGGAATTGGCATTGATGCTTCACCCGTTGCGAGAGCAAGTGCTACAGTTCCAGAATCAGCCCCAAAAGCAACGCCTTTTGACATTCTGGTATGTGAATCACCACCAATAATAATAGCCCAATCGTCAATAGTAATGTCATTTAATACTTTATGAATTACATCAGTTAAGGGATGATATTTGTTTTGTG
>PBVB01000045.1 GCA_002728075.1 Flavobacteriaceae bacterium | reverse complement strand
ATTAATTTTTTATACTCATTTTTTTCATTTAAAATTAAATACACTTCATAATCTTTGGAAAGTTTATTAATAGGTCCACTCAAAAAAGAATGCGCAGTTAAAGGACTTGAAACGATGAAACAAATTTTTTTCATTTTTTACTTTTAATATAATCATCTAGAAAGTTAAAATAGTCCAACTGTATTTTCCCTGCTAACAAACCCTCAATTTTTTGACATGAAACATTGCATGTATTTGTGAAAAATTTTTTTATTTTTTTATTTTTTGGTTTAAAAAATAAGCTCAAACCAATTATATTAATAAAAAGATTAAAAGGTAAACTTATAAATATTTTTTTATCCAAGACCTTATTGATAGTCTTCAAAAAATCTTCTAACAATATATTTGAGGAGATATTAAACGATTGACACAAAGCTTTTTCTTTTTCAAATATTTCCAAAATTATTTTTACAACTTCATCAAGTAAAATAAAATTAGCTATGATTTTTTTAGAAAAATTTATTTTAATTCCAATTCTACTGAGAGTTATTAGATAGTCAATTATTTTCGATTTCATATTTAGGTCCAATATTATGGAAGGCCTTAGAATAATGAATTTTAAATTATTTTTTTGATAAGATTTTAAAATATATTCTTCACTTAAAAACTTTGTTTTTTCATAAAGATTAAATTGTTTTTTATGACTATTCTCATTAACCTGATTCGATTTAGAAAAATCAAATACACCAATACTCGAAAAATAAATAAAAGGTATATTTTTATTTTTAATGCTGTCAACAAGCACCTTTGTACCAAAATAATTGATTTTCATCATCTTTGATTCGTCATTTAACTCTGATGCTAGGTGAAAAAGAAATTTTATCCTTTTTGTAAAATTTGACACTTTTTCTTTATCTGGATTTAACAAATCGATTTTATGAATTTTAATATTAGGGTTTTTTTTAAAATTTTCAGGATTGCGGGTTAGCACATGAATTATGTANCCATTTTCAATTAGATTTTGACATAATTTTGATCCAATTATCCCTGATGCTCCAGTTATTCCAATAGTTTTCACCTTCATTTATTGTTATAAAGTATTTTAAATATAAAAACACATCTACTTATTTCACCATATTATTTTCTAAATTTGAAATGAATTCTAATAGTAAATGTTCAAATACGTTTCATTNAAATCTTTTTTTGACTTTTCTTTTTCTTTTTTNATATTNATATTAATCTNACCNTTTNTACTATTTNTTTTAATCATNTTACTCGTTGATTTAAATGAAAGCCCTTTTTTTATACAAAAAAGACCTGGTTTTAAAGGAAAAGTTTTTAGCTTATATAAATTCAAAACTATGAAAACTGTATTTGACAACAAAGGTAATTTACTTTCAGACAACATTAGACTGACACTANTTGGGAAAATNNTTAGAACATTGTCAATTGACGAACTACCTCAACTTTTTAATATCTTAAAAGGAGAAATGAGTTTTATTGGACCAAGACCGTTACTTTTAGAATATCTTCCTTTATATAGTCTTGAACAGATGAAAAGNCATNNTGTTGTTCCAGGTATATCTGGTTATGCTCAGGTCAATGGACGCAACTTAATTAGTTGGAAAGAAAAATTTAAACTTGATTTATATTATGTTGAGCATCAGAGTTTTTTTTTAGATTTAAAAATATTAATCTTAACANTTAAAAATGTTTTACTAGCTAAGGGTATAAATTCTGATATAAATATCACAATGGAAAAATTCAATGGAGAAAACTGATTATTTAATTTACGGAGGAGGATCACACTCTAGAGTTATAATTTCTATTCTTGTAAAGATGGGAATTCAAATNGCAGGAATATTTGATACAAATAATAGGCTAAAAAAAATTAACAAAATACCTTTTTTAGGTAACTATGACGCTCAAGTTGATTCCAATTGTAAATTAGTAATTGCAGTTGGCGATAACGATATCAGAAAAAAAATTAGTGAAGTAATCCAACATCCAATTGGTACAATAATTGATCCTGATGCGATGATTAGTGAAGAAGTATTAATAGGAGAGGGCACACAGATTATAACTTCATCTACTATTAATGTAGGAACAAAAATCGGAAAACATTGTATAATAAACACAAACTCTTCAATAGATCATGACTGTAAAATTTATGATTTCGTACATATCGCACCTGGAGTCACCATGTGTGGAGGCGTTTCTGTAGGGAAATCTACTTTGGTTGGAGCTGGCACCACCATATTGCCAAATGTAAATGTTGGTGAAAATGTTGTTATTGGGGCAGGCTCTTTAGTAAATAAAGATATTCCTGATAATTCAAAAGTTTTGGGTTCACCAGCTAAAATTATTGAGAATGAAAAAAAATAGAATTTTTTTATCTCCACCTCATCTTGGTAAAGAAGAAGCAAACAATGTCTTAAAAGCATTTTCTAGTAATTGGATTTCCTCAACTGGACCTTTTGTAGATAAATTTGAGGAAGATATTGCAAAATATTGTAAAAGAAAAGAGGCTTGTGTTGTTCAATCTGGTACCNCAGCAATTCATCTAGCAATCCGAGTATTAGGAATATCAGAAGGAGATACAGTTCTATGCCAGTCCTTAACATTTATTGGAAGCTGTAATCCTGTTGTATATGAAAAAGCAAACCTTATCTTCATTGATTCGGAAAATGATACCTGGAATATGTGTCCGGATTCTTTAAGAGATGCTTTAGAAGACTGCAAAANAAGAAAAATAACTCCTAAAGCTATTATAGTTGTTCATCTTTATGGGATGCCTGCAAAAATGGATGAGATACTTTCTATAGCTGAGGAGTTTAAAGTTGCTGTTATTGAAGACGCCGCAGAGGCATTGGGTTCAAAATTAAATAACAAGCCATGTGGCTCGTTTGGAAGACTTAGTGTTTTAAGTTTTAATGGTAATAAAATCATAACTACATCAGGTGGAGGAGCATTGGTTTCAGATAACTCAGCCGATATTAGTGAAGCAAAATTTTTATCAACACAAGCTAAAGAAAATAAACCTTTTTATGAACATAAAGAAATAGGTTATAATTATAAGCTTTCAAATATTTTAGCATCAATAGGTGTTGCCCAGCTAAAAGTTTTAAATGATAGAGTTATTAAAAGGAGAAAAAACTATAAATTTTANTATGAACTTTTGAAGGATATTAANGGGATTACTTTTTTAAATGAACCNAAAGGTTATTTTTCAAATAGATGGCTGACATGCTTAATTATAGATGAAAAAAAATGNGGTATTTCAGTTAATCAAATAATTTCTGAATTTGAGGAGGAAAAAATTGAAACTAGACGCTTATGGAAGCCTATGCATATGCAACCAATTTTTAAAAATAATCAGTTTTATGGGAATGGAGTATCAAATTCATTATTTGAAAATGGAATCTGTTTACCTTCGGGGAGTAATATTGACGAAAAAGACATAAAAAGAATAAAAAATAAACTGACTAAAATTTTTTCTATAAAGTAATGTTCCAAAGAATTTTTAAAAAGCATTATTCAAAAAAATACGCATTTGTGATGGACACAATATGTTTAATCATGGCGATGGAATTACTCAATTTTTTAAATGGTTCTATTCTAGTTCTAACAGGATGGAGAGATAAATTAACATTTTTATTTTTTTCTCTTATGTATATCCTTTTTTTTAAAGGATATAGCATGTTTCTTAGATTCACGACTTTCATTGATATTAGCAAGTTAAGCCTTGGTCTTATATTATCAATTGTTAGTTATTCAATTTACATAGGCGCAGACACAAGNGCNCANTTTAATTATTTATTATTACTNTTTTATTTTAGTTTATCTCTTTTGNTATTTTATAGACTNATCGTTAAAATTTTATACAATAGGACCACTAAAGATGACATGCTTTTAAGCACATTGCTTTACGGAGCAGGAACAAACGGAGTTAGAGTAAAAAGGGCCTTGGATGACAGCAATTCAATAAAGGTTGTTGGTTTTTTGGATGATGATAAATCTAAAATAGGTAGAACAATTGAGGGTTTACCTGTACGAAGCTTAAATAACAAACTTCAAAAGATTAGTAATAAAGGTTCAGGAGTTAATCAAATAATTATTACAACAAANAAGCTCAGCCAAAAGAATAAAAACTCACTATTTAATTTTTTTAAGAGTAAAAAAGTTAAAATTTTCAAGGTTCCATCGATTGATAATTTAGCCATAAATAAAGGTGTTATTAATGATTTAGCACCATTTAAAATTGAAGACCTATTAAAAAGAGATGAGATNAACATTGATCAAGACAAAAACAAGAAACAATATTTTAAAAAAACTATTCTTGTCACTGGTGCTGCGGGTTCAATCGGAAGTGAGATTGTCAGACAACTTCTTAATTTTAGTCCGAAAGAAATAATATTATTTGATAATAACGAGAATTCTCTTTTTAATATTAAAAAGGAACTTGAAAACAAGAAGTCAAAAACAAATTTTCATTACTTATTGAAAAGTGTAACCGATTTAAATTCAGTGGAATTTTGTTTTTCTAAGTTTAAAATTGACGTTGTTTTCCACGCAGCTGCATACAAGCACGTTTATATGACAGAAAATATGCCTCAAGCTACAATAATNAACAANATATTGGGNACTAAAAACNTTATNGATACGGCAATAANTAGAGGNGTTTCTACCTTTGTATTTGTTTCAACCGATAAGGCTGTTAATCCTNCCAATATCATGGGAGCTACCAAAAGAATTGCTGANATGTATGTCTCNGGGATTTCCTCNGAAAATAAAACAAAAATAATAACGACAAGATTTGGAAATGTTTTAGGATCAAATGGGTCAGTTGTTCCTATTTTTCAAAGTCAGATAGCAAAAGGGGGACCTATAACCGTGACCCATCCAAAAGTAACCCGATTTTTTATGACAATTACAGAAGCGTGTCAATTAGTTCTTGAGGCNGGTGCAACAGGTAACCACGGAGAAATATATGTCTTTGATATGGGAAAACCAGTAAAAATTATTGATTTAGCAATTAATATGATTAGGTTGTCTGGTTTAATTGAGAATGAGGATATTGAAATTAAATTCAGCGGTTTAAATGAAGGAGAAAAACTTTATGAGGAGTTACTAACTGATCAAGAAAATCTTAAAAAGTCACACAATAAATTAATTTTTATAGCTGACAAACAAAAAATTGATATAAGTGTGAAAACAATGATATTANAATTAATTNCTGATGCTTCAAACTCAAAAAGCACAAGTTCTCTAGTCTCGTCAATAAAAAATATTGTTCCTGAGTTTAAATCAACAAATTCAAATTATAAAANGTTGAAGTAAAATCTATTCAGAGGGAATAATTTTTATATTTCTTAAGCAAACATTGAAAGGATAAGCCTGTCTTCCATTTGCATTAACTANAGAGGGATATTTTGTAAAACTTAAATTAAAATTGGAAATTAAAGGGAGAGGAATAATAACTTGTCTAAAGTCAGTAGATTCATTTGAAGAATCTGACCATAACTCCCCAGCCTCAATAGTAATGCTTGATGATGAGGATAAATTTGGAGTATATCCGAGGGAAATNCTTTTNAAGTTATTAGAAATAGNAGGNAGAACAATGAAATCAATTTTGTATTCNAANACCAAGTTTTTNTTAGTAGTCCCAAAATTTGAAAATTCTTTAGAAATTTCTATCGGCTCTGTTAGAGTAAAATCATCATTATCATAAAACCCAACAATTGAATTTTCGCAAGCTGAAAAAGTTATAGTTGACAAATCTGACGGGCTATACCAGAGTCCAGATGTATTTGACCACCCGTTAATACTGGATGAACTTTGAACTTTAAGATCATCTAAATATTCGTAAGTTACATAATCGGACTTTGTATTTATATCAAAACTACCAGAGTTAGCTACAGCATGAGTTACATCGTATCGCCCAAACCCGTCACGATATTCAACCAAAACCCCTATCTGACTGGATGTGCTTGGATCATTAATGTTTCCTTCAACAATCGTAGTGCCACTAGCAGTAGTGCTAGAGCCCGAATTGGTATAGCCTCCTTCAAAAATCCATTTAAATACATCAAAATTTTGAGCTGTAGAAACGTATGAGACACTAAATGTATCAGAACTCATTGAACTTTCTGAAAATGTAAATTTACTTTTAGAGGATAAAAATGTAGCTTCTAATTCTCCAACTCTTCCATCTGGATCTCCAGTTGCAGAAATGATTCCAGATTCCTCAGAATTTGTGTCTGAAGTGGGAGTGTATTCTGGGGTACATTCTATAAAGATTAATACAGGTATTAAGAGGAGTTTAATTTTAACAACCAAAATTCTAAACGTTTAGGCTTATTAAGTAAATTTAGAAAAAAACTTTTGTTTGTCCTTTAAAAATCGAGTCAAGATTTAACCAAAAATTTTAGGTTACTTNNTTAAAATAAGTAAATTTGCAATCCAAAGAAAATAGATGTTTGCAGTCGTAGAAATTTTAGGACAACAATTCAAGGTTGAAAAGAATCAAAAATTGTTAGTAAATAAACTAAACGAAAAAGAAGGTTCTAAAATCTCTTTTGACAACGTTCTTTTGATTGATAACGGTAAAGAATTTAGTTTAGGAACTCCCAAAGTAGAAGGATGTTTCGTAGAAGCAAAGATAATCAAGCATATTAAGGGNGATAAAGTTATTGTTTTTAAAAAGAAAAGAAGAAAAGGTTACAGGGTAAAAAATGGACATAAGCAACATTTGTCTGAAATTTTAATTGAGTCTATATCTAAAAACAAAAATTCTTCCAATAAAGGAAAGGATAAAAAGGTGGTTTCTACAAAAAACAATTCTAAGGAATTAAATGTAGATAAAGAGAAAGCTGATCTTAAATCAAAAACTTTAAGTGAACTAAAAGATATTGCTAAAAGTAAAAAAATCACTGGTTATTCATCTATGAAAAAAAATGATTTAATAAAGTCTATTAATTCTTTAAATTAAATATAATGGCACACAAAAAGGGGGTAGGAAGTTCTAAAAATGGAAGAGAATCAGAATCTAAAAGATTAGGAGTGAAAATTTTTGGTGGTCAATTTGCTAAAGCTGGTAATATAATTGTAAGGCAGAGGGGNACAGTTCACAATCCTGGAACAAATGTATACATCGGTAAAGATCANACATTACATGCCAAAGTTGATGGATTAGTAAAATTTACTAAAAAGAAAAATAACAAGTCTTACGTTTCGATTGAGACTTAAAAACAAAACATCTAATCTTTTAATACCTGTAGTAATCAGGCTTGTAAGGGCCAGATTTTTTAACTCCTATGTATTTCGCTTGGTCATCGGATAAATCCTCTAATTCAACTCCAAGATGTTTAAGGTGAAGTTTAGCAACCTTCTCATCAAGGTGTTTAGGTAATGTATAAACGTCATTCTCATAATTCGCATGATTNTTCCAAAGCTCTATTTGAGCCAATACTTGGTTAGCGAACGAGTTGCTCATTACAAAACTAGGGTGCCCTGTAGCACAACCTAAATTAACTAGTCTACCCTCGGCTAAAACAATGATTTCTTTACCATTGTCAATTTTGTAAAGATCAACTTGAGGTTTAATTTCAGTTTTTTGATGAGAAAAGTTCTCTTCAAGCCATGAAATATCAATTTCATTATCGAANTGGCCAATATTACATACAATTGTTTTATCCTTCATTTTTTTGAAGTGCTCCCCTNTAATTATATCCTTGTTACCTGTNGCAGTAACTACAATATCCATTTTTTNAATTACAGAATCAATTTTTTTAACNTCATATCCNTCCATAGCAGCCTGAAGAGCNCANATTGGGTCTATTTCAGATACTGTTACTATCGCACCAGCTCCAGAAAAAGATGCTACTGTTCCTTTTCCAACGTCACCATATCCAGCGACCAAAACTCTTTTACCAGCAAGCATTATATCAGTAGATCTCCTTACAGCGTCAACAGCACTTTCCTTACATCCATATTTATTATCAAATTTTGATTTGGTAACTGAATCATTTACGTTAATAGCAGGTAATGGCAGTGTGCCTTTTTTCATTCTCTCGTACAATCTCAAAACACCAGTTGTAGTTTCTTCTGAAAGTCCTTTAATATTTCTCACCAACTCTGGATATTTGTCAAGCACCATGTTTGTCAAATCCCCTCCGTCATCTAAGATCATATTAAGAGGTTTCTTTTCACTGCCAAAAAACAATGTCTGCTCAATACACCATTCAAACTCTTCTTCGTTCATACCTTTCCATGCATAAACTGGAATTCCAGCTGCTGCTATTGCAGCTGCTGCATGGTCTTGGGTTGAAAAAATATTGCATGAACTCCAAGTTACATCGGCTCCAAGGTCTACAAGTGTTTCAATCAAAACTGCGGTTTGGATTGTCATATGTAAACACCCGGCTATCCTTGCACCTTTTAAAGGTTTTAAATTAGAATATTCTTCTCTTAATTGCATCAATCCGGGCATCTCAGCCTCAGCAAGGTTGATTTCTTTTCTTCCCCATTCAGCCAGACCAATATCTTTAACTTTATATTGTAGCATTTCTATCTTG
>PBVB01000044.1 GCA_002728075.1 Flavobacteriaceae bacterium | reverse complement strand
ACGATTGATGGAGCAAAAAAAGGTAAATTATATTCTGAAGAATTACTTAAAAAAGCTATTTCAAGAGGTAGATCAACAGAAGAAAAAAAACAAGCTACTTTATCAAAGATTACTCCAACTGANAACNCAAAAGATGTCGAAGGNAGCGATTTAATTATTGAAGCAGTTTTTGAAAATGTAGATTTAAAAGATAAAGTTACCAANGAAACGGAGGCTGTTTTAGGAGAGNATAAAATTTATGGTTCNAATACTTCAACCATCCCGATTAGTTTNCTNGCNAAGTNNTCTAAAAGACCTCAAAATTTCATNGGAATTCACTTTTTTTCTCCAGTTGACAAAATGCCNNTAGTTGAAATCATTGTTGGAGANAAAACTTCNNATANAGCAATTGCNGCNGCTATTGANTANACNGTNGCNATTAGAAAAGTNCCNATAGTNGTTAANGATAGTAGAGGNTTTTTTACATCTAGATGTTTTGGAACTTANGTTAGCGAAGGNATGTTNCTNCTNGAAGAAGGAGTNGCTCCTCAAATNGTTGAAAGAATAGCNATTAAAAAAGGNATGCCTGTCGGACCNCTTGCTGTNCATGATGAGGTTTCATTAACNCTNAGCGCTCANGTNTTTGAAAGTGACCCNTCTGAAAANANGGAATCNGAAAAAAGNACNTACGACNTNGTTANAAAATTAATAAATACNCATAATAGAACTGGTAAAAGAGANGGNGCTGGTTTCTACGATTATCCNAAAGGANAACAAAAGAGATTGTGGANAGGGTTNAAAGAAGTATTTAANCAAAAAAAAGATGCATTTACTGAAAATATAATATCAAAACGTTTATTACATAGACAATCGCTCGAAAGCTTTAGATGNCTTGCTGAGGGAGTACTTCGTTCAACAACGGATGGAGATATTGGTTCNGTTCTTGGCTGGGGTTTNCCAATTTANACAGGTGGAGCTTTATCCTATATAGATTACATCGGAATGGAAAATTTTATAAAGGATTGTGATGAATTTAAGTCTAAATTTGGTGACCACTGGGATGTACCTTTAGAGCTTAGAGAATTATTAAAAAAGAATAAATCTGTTCATGATTTTAAAATCTAATTTTTATTCTCATTCAATCGATATTTAAAATATTTGACTAATAATTTAATTTATTGTTTCTATCCCCCAGTGGAGGTTGAAATAAAAAAACTACCAAAATTTGTTTTCTAACATTGAAATAAAAGAAATTCCAGCTGCAGCGCCTGAAATGAAAAGATTCCATTCACGATCTTTTGCTTTAATGATATTTAAAAAGAAAAATGAGATTGAAATAATAAAAAATACAACTATTAGTTGTCCAAATTCAATTCCTAAATTAAACCCAAACAGTGGTTTAATTATTGATGATTTATCTAAAATTAAAGCTTTAAAATAATTAGAGAAATCCATCCCATGTATAAGTCCAAAGAAAAGTGCCATAAAATAATTTTTACTCATATTAACAGACTCCCCTTTTAAGTTTGATCCTATTACATTATTTAAGGCTGTTATAAATATAGTTGCGGGAATAAGAAATTTTATAANACTCGAAGAGATATTAAATAAATCAAACGAAACTAGAGCTAGAGTTATGCTGTGACCAATGGTAAATGCTGTAACTAGAATAAGAATTTTCTTCCATTGTTGTATCCTGTAAACAGCACACAGAACTATTAAAAAAAGGATGTGNTCNTANCCATTTAGATTAGATATATGCTCAAAACCCAANTTAAGGTAAAATCTAAATGGATTCATATCAAAAATTTAATTTATAAGTTGATGTTTCTTTATTTAGCATTATACTTTTAGATTCTTCATTTATATGGATATAAACTATATTGTTTTGGTCATAAAATAAATCTGTAAAGACTGCATTTTTTACTTCCATGGAATTGAATTTCTCCTCCACTGATTTTTCAAGATATACCCAAAGGGCAATATTCTCCCCTTCACCACTCAGTTTTTTTTTCTTAATTTCTAAAGCAATTTTTTTTGTNTTTAATTTTACATAAAAAAATCTGTTTAAATATTCCATCAACATCTTATCTGCATCAGAGTGTTCGTTTGGTTGACAAAAAGCCAGTTCTTTGCTATANGGATTAAANACTAGNGCTTCGTTGACGTCGGTTAAGAAAAGTTTCAAATTAACTGAAAGTAGGTTTTTTTTTGAATAAAATTCAATTTCGCAAAGGGACAATCTTAGAGGGTGAGCAAAAGTAATGCTGGATGACAGTAATAAAGCAAGAAACCATTGATACACTCTATCTGTTAATTAAGATAAACTAGATTGAACTCTTGGCAGTTTTTTGTGCATATTCTTGCACCTCTTTGAAGACACGTAATAAGTTTCCACCCCAAATTTTTTCAATTTGGGTTTCATCGTAACCTCGTCTAACTAGCTCNACTGTAATATTTTTTATTTCACTGACATCAAAAACTCCATCGATACCACCACCACCGTCAAAATCACATCCAATACCAACATGATCGATTCCAGCAATTTTGACTATATGATCGATGTGATCAACCACATGACCTACATTTGCTGATGGGTCAGGGTATTGTTTGTTGATTAGATTTATTTTTTCTCTGTAATCATCTCGCTCATCTATATTCATTTCTGAAACTGCTTTCATATTTGAACGAAATGCTGCTAATGCAGAATCACGCTTAATATTAGGCTTAGCATCACGCAAATAATTACTTAACATTGTTAGCTGAACTACTCCCCTATTTTTTGCAATTAGTTTCAGCATCTCGTCTGTAAAATTTCGTTTGTGATTAGTTACCGCCCTTGCATTTGAATGACTTGCAATTATCGGTGCTTTGGATATTCTAATAGCATCATAAAAAACACTATCATTTCCATGTGAAACATCAACCATTATTCCTAATCTATTCATTTCACCAATAACCTTTGATCCTAAATCGCTTATACCATTATGTTCCATTCCATTAGGATCAGTAGCTGAATCAGCAAGATCATTATTAGAAGAATGAACCAAAGTGATATAACGGACACCCTTTTTGTAGTAAAGTTCTACATTTGATATGTCGCTCCCTATTGGATATCCATTCTCAATGCCTATGTAAATGGCATGTTTTCCTTGTTTTTCTAATNTGTANGCNTCTTCGGGNTTTAATGCTAACCCTACTTTGTCAGAATTTCTATCAATAGATGTCTTTATTGAATCAATCATTTGTAAGCATAGTGATTTAGCTCTCCCATTACCATCATNATCTCTTATGTCTTGAGCAACGAAAGCGGCAAAAAAGATGGCATCTAAATCACCTTCTTTCATTCTTGGATAATCTACTTTAGAGCCTGTTTTTTTTGGATNATGTCTGANCGACATATCAAAACCTGGTTCAATCATTCNAAGAGGTGTGTCAGCATGGGTATCTAGAGTAAGAACTTTACTGTGTATTNCGTGTGCTCTTTTAATTAATTCCTCTTCCGACTGATTTTTATCATTGTTGCATCCNANTGNGAATACAAATGATGCTATTATAATTANAAGTTTATTTCTCAATTTTTTTATTATTTCTAACTAATTTACAAATAAATCATTTGAACGTACCTTTACAATATATTTAATATGAGTAAAAATAAAAGAAGACTAAACTATTCATTCACAGCTGCTTTCGCAGGATTTATATTTGGATTTGATACCATTGTTATTTCTGGAGTAGACCAAAAGCTACAAGATTTATGGCANTCCACAGATTTATTTCANGGGCTAGTGGTAATTGGGATGGCTTTGTGGGGAACTGTAATTGGAGCTATTTTTGGTGGCTTACCAACAAATTACTTCGGAAGAAAAAAAACTCTACTTTGGATAGGTTATCTTTACTCAATATCCGCAGTAGGTTCTGCAATTTCGTCAGATCCAATAACATTTGCGTTTTTTAGATTTATAGGAGGAGTTGGAATTGGAATTTCTACCATTGCTGCACCAGCATATATCTCAGAAATTTCGGCTCCGAATGAAAGAGGAAAACTTGTAGGATACTATCAGCTCAACATTGTTGTAGGAATTCTCTTTGCTTTTGTGTCTAACTTTTTCTTAAAAGAATTTGGAGAAAGCAGTTGGAGAATTATGGTTGGAATTGAAGCAATTCCAGCGATTATTTATACGGTTATGATAATGTATATTTCTCAAAGTCCAAGATGGACTTATTTAAACGGTTATATTGCAAAATCTGAACATATTTATGAAGAATTGTTTTCAAGTTCAGAAAAGGAAATTTTTATAAAAGAAATTTCCGAAACTAAAAATGAATTCCAAAAAGATGAAAGTATTTTTAACATTAAATATAGATTTATTTTATATCTAGCTTTTATGATTGCTTTTTTTAATCAATTTTCAGGTATAAATGCATTCTTGTATTATTCACCAAGAATTTTTCAGGAAGGCGGGTTAGGAGAAAATTCTGCGTTTTTAAGCAGTATTGGAATTGGAATTACAAATTTAATATTTACTATCATAGGTATATCACTGATTGATAAAGTAGGGAGAAAAGTACTAATGATTGTTGGATCCATAGGATATATAATTTCACTTTCTTTTATTTTTTTATCCTTTTTGTTATCATGGGGAGGGATTATTCTTCCTGCAGCACTTTTTTTATTTATTGCCGCGCATGCGATTGGACAAGGGAGTGTTATCTGGGTTTATATTTCAGAAATTTTCCCAAACCATATTAGAAGTAGTGGACAATCTTTCGGAACCTCTACACACTGGATTTTAGCTGCTCTCATTCCTTCTATGATTCCATTTTTATTTAGTAAAATTGGTGCATCTTATGTTTTTCTTATTTTCCTTTTAATGATGATTTTTCAGTTGATTTTTGTTGTTTTTTCAATGCCAGAAACAAAAGGGAGGTCTTTAGAAACTTTATCAAATGAACTTCTAAAATAGATGTCAAGAGTTGTTAGTTTTGGGGAAATTTTATGGGATAAATTACCATCCGGAAAAGTACCCGGCGGTGCCCCTTTAAATTTTGCTTATAGATTAAATTCTTTTCAGAATTCATTATCAATTATCAGCAAAGTTGGAGATGATTCTTTAGGGAAGGGGCTTACAGAATTTTTAAACAAAAACGGTCTAGATACGGAACATATTCAAATCTCAAAAATTTACAAAACTGGCGAGGTGAATGTTTCAATTGATAAAAACGGAATTGCAGATTACGACATATTAAATCCTGTTGCCTGGGATGATATCTCTCTAAATTTAAAAAATATAGAATTGACTAAAAACTCTTCTGTATTTGTTTTTGGAAGTTTAATATGCAGAAATATGACTTCTAGAAGAACCCTTAAGGAACTTTTAAAAATTGCACCTTTCAAATTATTCGATATAAACTTAAGATCTCCATATTATAATATGAACTTAATTGAAGAATTAATGTTATCGTCAGATTTTATAAAATTCAACTATGAGGAAATTGAGGAAATCTCTACGATTTATATTAACAAAAAGGCAACCTTAGAAAATATGATCGAGACAATTTCAGAGAAAACCAAAACTAAAAATATTTGTGTTACTATGGGTGAAAAGGGTGCATGTTACTATACCAATAATTCATTTTACTACCAAGACGGATTTAAAATTAATGTATTAGATACTGTTGGCGCTGGAGATTCTTTTCTAGCAACTCTGGTTGAAGGAATTTTAAATAAAACGAAACCTCAGGAAATTTTAAAAAAGGCATGTGCAGTTGCTGCACTAGTTGCCTCTAAACAAGGTGCGACACCCACAGTTTCTATGACAGAAATTAATGATTTATTGGACAAGAAATAAGTTTTTAATTGGTTTAGTAAATTTTATAATTTTGAGTGATTTTATGAAAAGTAAAGCTTGCAAAAATATAATTGTTTTAGTTCCTGGTAAATCTCTAAGGAAGATTTATTTTGCAATATTTTCGCTTATAATTATAAATTGCTCCAAGAATAATGTAGAAAAAAATGTTGTAGTTCCAGAGATAACTT
>PBVB01000043.1 GCA_002728075.1 Flavobacteriaceae bacterium | reverse complement strand
ATCAGTGGAGAAAAGCTAGGTTTACCGCAATTACCGGATGGTAAATTTTTAAAACCAATGGAAATGCATTGTGTTGAAAAAGACTTAAAAAAATCTCTCCATGAAAACTATGATGACAGGACCCTAACCATAGGTAGAGTAGCCCACATCACTGAGGGAACAAAAAAGGGTTTAGGTAGAGTTTCATGCCAGTACAGAAACAGATGTAGAAGAGGATGTCCATTTGGATCTTATTTTAGTTCAAANTCATCNACNCTTCCTGCAGCNGAACAAACTGGAAATTTAACTCTTAGGCCNAATTCAATTGNNTATGAAATTATTTATGATGAAAATCAAAAAAAAGCAACAGGTGTTAAAGTAATNGANACAGAAACCAAAAANACNTATGAATNNAANNCAAAACTTATTTTTTTNTGTGCATCAGCTGTTGCTTCAGCATCAATTTTATTACAATCAAAATCGAACAGATTTCCAAACGGAATGGGTAATGATTCAGGAGAGCTTGGACACAACTTGATGGATCATCATTTCCAAGTTGGTGCNAGTGGTGTTTCTGATAAACATGAGGACAAATATTTTACAGGCAGAAGACCAAATGGAATTTATTTACCCAGATTTCGTAATCTTGGNGGTAAAACTAACAGAAAGGACTTTTTAAGAGGATATGGNTANCAAGGANGTGGAAGTAGNGGATCACACCAACCATCATCAATAGAAAGTGCATANGGGGCCAAATTCAAAGAGGAACTTCTCAAACCTAGTGAGTGGGGAATGTCTCTCGGAGCCTTCGGAGAAATTTTACCTTATCATGACAACAAAATGACGCTAGACTACAATAAAACTGATAAGTGGGGATTGCCCACTATCTCCTTTGATGCAAAAATTAGAGAAAATGAACTAAATATGCGAAAGGACATGATGAATCAAGCTATTGAAATGCTTGAAAAGGCAGGGTTTAAAAATGTTAAGGGTAATAATAGAAATTATGTTATGGGACATGGGATTCATGAAATGGGAACAGCAAGAATGGGACGTAATCCTAAGACTTCTGTCCTTAACGGAAATAATCAAATTCATAGTGTTCAAAATGTATATGTGACGGATGGCGCCTTTATGACTTCAGCTGGATGTACAAATCCCTCTATCACATATATGGCGATGACAGCTAGAGCTGTAAATCACGCTGTGAANGAGCTTAAGAAAATGAATATATAATTATGAATAGGAGAAAAGCACTTAAAAATATTGGGTTTTCATTAGGAGCAGTTTCTGCAACCCCTACGTTAGTAAGCTTACTTAGTAGTTGTCAAAATGAAATAAATTGGAACCCTAAACTTTTATCAAATTCCCAAATTGATTTCATATCAAATTACATTGAACTTATAATTCCCAAAACAAAAGATATTCCAGGGGGATTAGAGCTTGGATTACACAAATGGGTTGATATTTGTGCCAAACTTATATTAAATAAAGAATCTCAAAGAAGCTATTTGTTTAGCTTAGAGTGCCTAATTAATGATACTCTTAACTCAGCCTCAAAAGATAAAATAGGTGAATTAAAAATCAATGATTACGAAAGTCAGTTAAAGAAGTTCTTACTGGCTGAAAATTCTACAAATAAAAAGTGGAGCAAGTCAGTAAAAAATTATTGGTCAAAAAACCCTAAGGACTTAAATTTCNCTGATGCCCCACAGCAGGCGCTTGCATTCTCTTCATTAATAACCCTCAGAAAGTGGACTGCAAGGGGGTATAGATTTAATGAATATATAGGGGAAAACGTATTGGATTACAGACCTGTTCCAGGAGAACAAAAAGGATGTGTTGATTTAGAAGAAACTACTGGAGGTTTAATTTGGGCAATTTAAACTAGCTCACTATTAGAATACCTTTCATAAGACCGTAATGTCCAGGGAATGTGCATATATAGGTATAAGAGCCTTTTTCTGGAGCAGTAAAAGTAATGGTGTCACTTTCGCCACCACCAATTAGATTGGTGTAAACAATGGTTTCGTCTCCATCGGGAATATATTCATTTTCTCTAGCAAGCATGGCTCTCTGTGCAAAATCATTCAGATCAGTATTTTTCTTTAAAAGAACAAAATTGTGCCCCATGATTTCCTTACTCATTTTACCAGTATGGTTAAGAGTTAAAGTAATTTTCTGTCCTTCAAAAACTCTCAATTCATTTTTATCAAATTTCATTAGATCATTTGAATTTATTATGATGACGGTTTCTTTAGATTTTTTATCTAAAACACCTTCCTTTTTTTCTATTTTTTTGTATTCAAATTTGTTTTTGTTATTGTCTGGGTTCCCACCACATGAGATGACAATAATTAGTAATATGACAATATTTATTTTTTTCATAAAAATTATAATGTGCAATTTATAAATTATTAGCTGTAAATTTTTTCTTTTTTTTTCTTTTTGTTACTAAATAGACACCACAAAAAACCATCAAACATGACAAAAATTTTATCCAGTCAAGTTTATCATTACCGGTAATGGAAGCATAGCCAACGGCAATGATTGGTTGAAAGTAAGTAAATGAACTAATGGTAGTTGCTTTGAGGTATTGAAGGGCAAACATATTAAAGAGATAGGCTAGAAAAGTAGTGCAGATTACAACAAAACCCATTCTCCAAATTGCATGAAAAGGCAGATTGAACCAATCAACCAAAATAAATTCATTTAAAGTAAAGGGGAGATTATATAAAACACCTAGAGGAAACATCCACTTCATTAAAGTAATAGTAGAATATTTTTTAACAAGAGGTTTAGATATAACCAAATAAGTTCCAAAACTCAATGCGTTGCAAACCATCAACATATTTCCTAATGGAATATTTGGAGCATTTAATGTGAAAGAGTTTCCATATGCAATTAGAGTTACAGCTCCAGAAAATCCTAATATAATTCCTCCAAATTTTGTAAATGTTATTTTCTCTTTAATTAAGATTGTAGAAATAATTAATACAAAAAGAGGGGTTAAAGTAACTATAACAGCCCCGTTAATAGGCGTGGATAAACTAAGCCCTTTAATAAACGCTAGCATATTAACACACATTCCGAAGATAGAAGCTATTAAAAGTCTTGGGTAATCGCTAAATTCTATTTTTTCACTTTTTATAAATAGACTTGCAATCCAAAATAGAATGGTAGCTCCAATTACGCGAAGCAAAACCAGTCCAAAAGCTCCAATGTAATTTGGCATGATAACTTTTGCAATAGTGTGGTTCAGCGCGTAAATAGTAGTTGCTCCAAGTGCAGCTAAAAAAGCAACCCCCCTCATATCCATTAAAAATTATTTTTAATTTCTTCTATATTTTTTTTACTATTACCAATAAAAAGTTGACCATTGAAATAAAGAATAGGTCTTTTTAAATAAGTGTAATGTTCATTTAATAATGAAAAAATTTTTTCTTCGCTTAAAATTGACTTATCAATATTTTTTAGTTTTTGTGCTCGATTATTTAAAAGTGAACGAAAAGTTCCAGTAATGTTCTTAAATGATTTTAGCTCATTTGGTTTAAGAGGATTTTTTTTTATATCTCTAAGTGTTATATCTTTTGGAAGATTAACTTCTTTTAAAATGCTCTTGCAAGTGTTACAAGTACTTAGATATATGAATTGATTCATTCTTTTTTTTCAACCAGCAAATTAAATCAATTTTATTTAAATCAAACAATAATTAAGGTATTGTATTAACTTTGTAAAATAATTTAATGGTGAACAAAAAGCTAAAGTTTAATTCAAAAACGATTCACGGAGGGCAGATATTTGAAAAAGGATATGGAGCCGTTATGCCACCAATTTATCAAACCTCAACATATAAACAAGCATCACCAGGGGTTCACAAAGGATTTGAGTATAGTAGAACTCACAACCCAACCAGAGAAGCACTACAAAACTCATTAGCTTCAATAGAAAACGGCAAGTATGGACTTGCGTTTGCTTCAGGGTTGGCTGCAATTGATGCAATAATGAAACTTCTTAAACCAGGTGATGAAATTATATCTACTTACGATTTATACGGTGGTTCATACAGACTATTTCAAAAAATATTTTCTGGATTTGGATTAAAATTTCATTTCGAAGATTTAAGCAGGGTAGAAAATTTAAAAAATAAAATCAATTCTAAGACCAAGTTAATTTGGATTGAAACCCCAACAAATCCAATGATGAATATAATTGATATTCAAACAGTTTGTAAAATAGCCAAAAGTAAAAATATTTTAACAGCGGTTGATAATACTTTTGCCTCACCATATATTCAACAGCCTCTTGATTTGGGAGCGGATATTGTAATGCATTCAGCCACTAAGTATCTTGCAGGACACAGCGATCTAATTTTGGGATCAATCGTTACAAGTAATGATGAAATAGCGGAAAAACTTGCCTTTATTCAAAATGCCTCTGGTGCTGTTCCAGGACCTATGGATTGTTTTTTGACTCTAAGAGGAATAAAAACTCTCCATGTTAGAATGCAAAGACATTGCGAAAATTGTAGAGAAATCGCAGAATTTTTACAAAAACATAAAAAAATTGATAAGGTTTATTGGCCAGGTTTTAAAAACAGCAGGTTCTTTGATGTTGCGAAAAAGCAAATGAAAGATTTTGGAGGAATGCTTTCATTTATTCCTAAAGGAGCAAATTATCAAACGGCTGAAAAAATCATAAAGAAAATGAATGTTTTCACCTTAGCAGAATCCTTAGGAGGTGTTGAAAGTTTAGTTGGTCATCCCGCAAGCATGACTCATGCTTCTATTCCAAAAAAAGAGAGAGAAAGAAGTGGATTATTAGATTCTTTAATAAGGCTCAGTGTTGGAATTGAAGACATTGATGATCTTATTGACGATCTAGATGGTGCACTAAATTAATTTTCTAGAAAAACAATGGAAAATAAAATTGCAATACCAAAAGGAAAGAAAGTTTTTTTCGCCTCTGATAACCACTTGGGCGCCCCAAATTTCAATGAAAGTAAAATTAGGGAATCACATTTTTTAAAATGGTTAAATTATGTTGATAAAGAAGTTGGCGCTCTTTTTTTACTTGGTGACTTATTTGACTTTTGGTATGAATACAAGACAGTTGTTCCAAAAGGTTTTGTAAGAGTACTTGGTAAAATTGCTGAGATTTCTGATAGAGGAATCCCTGTATATTTTTTTGTTGGGAATCATGATCAATGGATGATCAATTATTTTGAAGAAGAATTAGGAATCAAAGTATATTATCAAACCAGAGAATTTCAAATTGAAGGAAAGACTTTTTTCATTGGTCATGGAGATGGGTTAGGTCCTAACGATATTGGTTACAAAATCATGAAAAAAATTTTTAGGAATTCGTTTTTTCAAACAATGTTTAGATGGATACATCCAGATATAGGCATGAAATTAGGACATTATTTTTCGGTTAAAAATAAAATCATTTCGGGGAAGAGAAATGAAAAACTTCAAAAGCAAGAGAACAATTGGTTAATTGATTATGCAAAAATGAAAAATAAAGTAAAGAAAAGAGATTTTTATCTTTTCGGACATCAGCACTATCCATGTGATATAAAAATTGATAAAGAGTCTAGGTACATTAATTTAGGAGATTGGATTGATCACTATTCTTATGCTGAATTTGATGGTGATGAATTAAAATTAAAATACTGGGATATATAAGATGCTTGACATCAATAAAAAATCACTAGAAAAAGTCATTATAGTCGGATTAATTAAAAAAGNAGATGACTTTAATCAATCAATCGANTACCTTGATGAACTTGAATTTTTAGTTAGGACAGCTGGAGGAATAGTTGTAAAAAGAATAACACAAAAAATGAGAGTTCCTAATCCAAAAACATTTATTGGAAGTGGTAAATTNCATCACATCAAAAGTTTAGTTAAACTAAATGAGGTTTCAAGTGTTGTTTTTGATGACGAGCTTTCAGCCACTCAACAATTTAATTTGGAAAAATTATTAAAATCTAAAATTATGGATAGAACTGCTTTAATTTTAGANATTTTTGCACAAAGAGCTAAAACAAGTTATGCAAGAACTCAGGTAGAGCTTGCACAATACGAATATTTTTTACCTAGATTAAAAGGGCTTTGGACTCACCTTGAAAGGCAAAGAGGAGGAATTGGTATGCGAGGCCCTGGNGAAACTGAAATAGAGACTGATAGAAGAATAGTTAGAGATAAAATCTCTTTACTTAAAAAAAAACTAATCAGTATTGACAAGCAAATGAAGACTCANAGGAATAATCGAGGAAGCATAGTTAGGGTTGCATTGGTTGGCTACACGAATGTTGGAAAATCAACTTTAATGAACATATTATCAAAAAGTAATGTATTTGCTGAAAATAAATTGTTTGCCACTCTTGACACCACGGTTCGAAAAGTTGTTATAGAAGATATACCNTTTTTATTAAGTGATACCGTCGGATTTATCCGTAAACTACCGACTCAACTAATCGAGTCTTTTAAAAGTACTTTAGATGAAATACATGAAGCGGATTTGTTNTTACANATTGTGGATATTTCTCATGATTGTTTTGAAAATCATATAAACTCGGTTAATTTAATNCTTAAAGAAATTGGATGTAGTGATAAAAAAATTGTTTTAGTTTTTAATAAAATTGATGCATATGTGCCAGAAATAATTGAAAAAGACGATTTAGTCACAAATAAGACCTCAAAGCATTATACAATTAAAGAATGGGAAAAAACGTGGATGTCTAGGATAAATGGTAAAGCCTATTTTATATCTGCATTAAAAAAGGAAAAAATTGATGATTTGAAAAAAAACATTTTCAAAGAGATTAAAAAAATTCATGTCACAAGATATCCATTCAATAATCATTTTTTAAATTAAAAAAGTGAATAAAATATATAAATTCTTGAAATCCATAATGAATCCAAAATATCTCTTGGTTTTTATAATATTAAGTTTTATAAGCTGTACAAATGAGGAAAACAATTATGATTTAAAAGATTTAGAATTGAATTTTGGTGTAAAGGCTTCGATTTCGAGAATTGACGATAATTCTATCTTTTTTGAAAATGTTATATATGGAGAAAAATCAAGGAATAAATTAGATATTCACATACCAGACATTGAAAGTCCTAAAGGTCTTATAATTTTCTTCCATGGAGGTGCATTTGTAGGAGGAGACAAATCAGATATTTTTGAAGAATATTTATCAAGTACTTTTTTAAAAATAATAAAAGAAGGTATAATTATAGTGAGTGCTAATTATTCTTTTCTGGATTCTGAGGGCTCAAAGGGGGTGCTAACCTCGNTAGAAGACGGTGAGAACGTGATTTCATTTTTAGAACAAAAAAGAAAATTATTGAACTTAAAAGATAAAGGTGTAGTTCTCTCAGGTGTTTCAGCGGGGGCTGGAATTTCCCTTTGGAACGGACTCAAAGATAACAAATTTGAAAGAATCACCGGTATTCTAGCTATAGAAGCTCAGTCCTCCTATAATGTTTACAAATGGGAAAAAGTTTTTAAGGGATTCAATATTGATGAAATGAGAAAATTATATTCAGAACTAGATGAAATTTATTTAAATTTTTATAAAGGCGAGCCAGATGGAAAGTTACTAGAAAAACTTGATTATTCATCGATGATGGACAAAATGGANCCACCTTTTTACATTTCAAATAGGGCAGGAAAAGATCTTATAAATATGAATAATGAGATAGATTTTGATATACTTTATCATAGTTTTTTACATGCGGACTACCTTAGAAAAAANGCAATTGATGCAAATTTAAAATTCTCAGGGATTTATCAAGAAAGCCCGGAGAGCTTTGCTTTAAGAATGCTTGGTGCAGAGTAAAAGTTATTTTCTATTAATTATTGTTGCATTTGCTTGATCTGTAGCTAAAATTGTAAGATCAGAAATGGTAACTCTTAAAGGAACATTTATCATATATTTGATAGCATTTGCTACATCAAATGGATTTAATGGGTTAATGTCTCTGTAAACTTTTTTCGATTTTTGCAAATCCCCTTTGAATCTTACCATTGAAAATTCTGTTTCTACGAGTCCAGGGTGTATTGCACAAACTCGAATATTAAATTTATTCAAATCAATTCTCAAACCTTTTGTGAATGCATCAACTGCAAATTTGCTCGCACAATAGACATTACCCTTTGGATAAACCTCAAATCCCGCAATTGAACCCATATTTATTATTTGCCCTTTATTTCTTTTTGTCATTATAGGGAGTATTGCTTTAGTAACATAAATGAGACCCTTTACATTTGAATCAATCATAGCATCCCAATCGTCAAGATTCGCTTCATGTGACAAATCCATACCATGTGCATTACCAGCATTGTTTATTAAAACATCAATATTTTTTAGTTTATCGGGAATTGAAGATATGGAGTCAAATACTGATTTTTTATCTCTGACATCAAAATTTAGAATGTGGACTTCACCATTAATTTGAGATCTTAATTTTTCAAGACGATCTTTTCTTCTTCCACAAATTATGAGCTTGTTTTTACCATCCCCAAGGACTTCTGCTGTGGCTTTGCCAATTCCGCTACTTGCGCCCGTAATTAAAATAATTTTTCCTTCCATTTCTTCTAAGGTACTCTCTCTCCTTTTTGAGCTTCAAAAATACTAAACCAGTCTTCAATATCTAAATTAATTTTTAATGAATCACATGCATTTTTAATCCTCTCATTCATTGTAGTTCCTATTATTGGATGAATTCTTGATGGATGTTTTAAAATCCATGCCAGTAGAAGATTTTCTGAATTAGTGTTATATTTTTTATTTAACTCTTTAAATATTTTTTTTAATCTTTGATTTTCTGGACTATCTATTTTAAAAAAATTACCAAGTGGGCTCCATGCCATGGTACCTATATCATTGACCTGATGAAAGTCAATTGTACCGTTAAGCATTGGAGATGAATTTGAAATTGAAAATTCAATTTGATTCCAAGAAATTTTGATATTTTTTGAAAGTAATTCAATATGTGATGGTTTGAAATTAGAGACTCCAAAATTCTTTATTTTCCCTTTTTTGATTAATTCATCAACAGCGTCCGAAATCACATCCGTATTCATCAACGGACTTGGACGATGGAGTAATAATAAGTCCAAATAGTCGGTTTTTAAATTAGATAATGAATTGTTCACAGAATTAATTATGTGCTTTTTTGAGTAATTGTAATGTTTAATAATATAATTCTTTGAATCACACGGGTATTGTATACCACATTTACTTATAAAAAAAAGATCTTTTCTATTGATACCTGATAATTTAAAAGATCTGCCAAACTCACTTTCTGTTGTGTAACCACCATATATATCTGCATGATCAAATGTATTTAGCGCGTGATCAAAACAAAATTTAATTTTATCTGACATTTCTTTTATTGAAAAATTTTTCCCCCACTTCCCCCAATTCATAGTCCCAATAATTATCCTATTCATGATTTTTAATACTTTTTTTATTATTGATTTTTATCAAAATAAACATTTTTAATTTTTATGTGATTACAACTTTTAACCAATTATTAACAAGATATACTTAAAAAAAACAAGAATTTTGTTCCGCTAAAAATAAATTATGGTTTCAAAGAAAGATATTGATATTAAAAAAATAAATGAAAAAATAGAAAAGGATAGTGCTTTTATCGACTTGTTAGTCCTAGAAATTAATAAATCAATTGTTGGTCAAAATAACATGGTAGAGAGATTATTAATTGGTCTGTTGGGGCAGGGTCACATTTTACTTGAAGGGGTTCCAGGTCTTGCAAAAACATTGGCTATTAATACACTTAGTAAAGCAGTTAAAGCTGATTTTAGTAGAATTCAATTTACTCCTGATTTGTTACCTGCTGATGTTGTGGGCACAATGATTTACAATATTAAAGAGAATGATTTTACAATAAAGAAAGGTCCAATTTTTGCCAATTTTGTTTTAGCAGATGAAATTAATCGTGCTCCAGCAAAAGTTCAGTCTGCTCTTTTAGAGGCAATGCAAGAAAAGCAGGTTACCATTGGTGACACCTCGTTCAAGCTACAGCAACCATTTTTAGTTATGGCGACTCAAAACCCTGTGGAGCAAGAGGGAACTTATCCACTACCAGAAGCACAAGTAGACAGGTTCATGTTGAAAACCATTATAGATTATCCTGATATTAAAGACGAGCAGGATATAGTAAAACAAAATTTGGATTTAAAACCAATTTCTATCAAGCCTGTAGCTACAACTAAGCAAATAATTACTGCTCAACAAACCGTTAGAGAAGTTTATATGGATGAAAAAATAGAGCGTTATATATTAGACCTAGTTTTTGCTACCAGGTTTCCAGAAAAGTACAATCTAGAAAAATTAAAACCATTAATTAACTTTGGAGCATCTCCTAGAGGAAGTATTAACTTAGCTGTTGCATCAAAATGTTATGCTTTTTTAAAGCACAGAGGATATGTAATCCCTGAAGATGTAAGATCAGTTGTTTACGATATATTTCGACATAGAATAGGACTTACCTATGAAGCTGAGGCTGAAAATATTTCTTCCGAGGACATAATTTCAGATATAATTAATGAAGTTGAAGTTCCTTAACAAACATTTTTTTAAAATTTATGGATACCAAGGAGCTGCTTAAAAAAGTTAGAAAAATTGAAATTAAAACTAGACGTTTAAGTGACAATGTCTTTGGTGGGGAATACCACAGTACTTTCAAAGGAAGAGGCATGACTTTTAGTGAAGTTCGCCAATATCAATACGGCGATGATGTTCGCTCAATAGATTGGAATGTTACAGCTAGATATAATGAACCCTATGTAAAGATTTTCGAAGAAGAACGTGAGTTAACTCTAATGCTTTTAGTTGATGTAAGTGGTTCTGAATTTTTTGGAACAAACACTCAATTTAAAAGAGATTTTATCACAGAAATTGCAGCTACTTTATCGTTTTCAGCTCTTCAAAATAANGATAAAGTAGGTCTAATNCTNTTTTCTAATCAAATAGANNTNTTTATTCCNCCCAAAAAAGGTAGNTCNCATATACTNAGAATAATTCGAGAACTNCTTGAGTTTAAGCCTTTAAATAAATCNACAAATATTTCTGTTCCTTTAGAGTTTNTATCCAGNATACTTAAAAAAAAGGCTATAGTATTTTTGTTATCTGATTTTTTGGATGATAAGTATGAAAAAAATTTGAGGATCGCATCTAATAAGCATGATTTAACTGGTATTAGAGTTTTTGACAAATCTGAAGAAAGTATTATTAACTTGGGATTTGTTTCTTTTTTTGATATAGAGACAGGCAAAAATAGGTTTATTAATACCAGTTCTAAAAAAGTACGTAGTGCTTTTTCGAGCTATTTCTATGAAAAGCAGTCTGAATTTCTAAATATTTTTAAAATGAATGGAGCCGGGACAATTAATTGCTGTGTGGATGAAAGCTATGTAAAAAAACTTTTAGCATACTTTAAAGCTAGAGCATAAAATGAAAATTAAAATCGTTTTACTTTTAATATCAAATATTCTATTTGCTCAGCAGAGGAAAGAAATTTTAACAACTATTGATTCCACAAATGTTAAAATTGGAGAAGAAATTAAATATGGTATAAAAATAAAGTCTGATTCACTATTCTTTGTTGAATTTCCTGCTAAACCTTTTTTCACCCCTTTTGAAATTATTGAAGAAAAGCCAATTGATACCTTAAAGTTCAAAAATAAATTTATATTAACTAAGGAATATTCACTTATAAACTTTGATTCCGGAAGATATTGGATTCCCCCTCAAAAAGTTTTTGTTGATGGTAAGTCTTTTTTTTCAGATTCTCTTCANGTACAAATAGCCAATGTCAAAGTAGATACACTCAAGCANCCATTATTTGATATNAAGCCAATTGTAGAAGTGAAAAAATCTTATAAAGGTTTAATTGAAAATATATTTTTAATNATATGTCTTATTGCGTTAATTCTTGTACTCTATTTTTTATATCTAAAATTCCAGAAAAAAATGGAAGAAATTATTGATGAACAGCCTCCTTTTGAAAAAGCAATTAATGCATTAAAAGATATTGAAAAAGAAGACCTTGTAAAGCAAAAAGAATTTAAGATTTATTATTCCAAAATAACAGAAGTACTAAGGAAATATNTAGAGGAAGATGCAAAAGTNTCTGCTTTGGAAAGTACAACNGGTGAANTANTAAAAAGTTTGCNACAGCAAAAAAAAGAAGGAAAATTAGAANTGAAACCTGAGACACTTGAGACCTTAAAACATGTTCTTGAAAATGCTGATTTAGCAAAATTNGCTTTATCTCAACCCAAAAGTGAAATTGCAATTAACGATAGGAACTTAATAGAAAAAGTTGTTTACGACACCAAAGAAGCTATCCCTGAACCAACTCAAGAAGAAATAGAAGCAACAGCTGCATTTAAAAGAGAGCAACTAAAAAAAAGAAGAAAAAAAAGATTTCAATTAGTAGGTCTGGGATCTTTGATTGTGTTGGTGTCAATTTCAATTGGCAGTATTTTATACTTTGGATATANTCCAATTAAAGATACTATACTTAGAAAACCAACTAANTTATTATTGGATGGCAACTGGATAAAAAGCCAATATGGCACACCGCCAATTTCTATAGAAACTCCGAANGTTCTTCTAAGGGACGAATCTACAAATAAAGAATCCANTGTCTATTTTTATGGTAAAAACTATGATGATTTCAGAATAAATCTAACNTTTTTAGAAGTTGAGAAACAAACTGATGAAAAAAAATCAAAGGAGGAGCAAGAGGCCTTACTAAGAAAGATAATGGATTTTGAAGTAAAATCACTCGAAGAAAAAGGAGCTGTTAATTTATTAGTGCAAAATGATACATTTAAAACCTTAGATGGAACCGAAACCCTTCGATTGTTTGGTTCTATGGACTTGAAAAATGGAAACTCTTTTGACAGATATCGTTTTGTTTCGGTNGTATTTCCTTTAGACGAAGTAAAAATATCACTGCAAATTATTTTTTTACAAAACGATATTTATGGTGAAAAGATTGAAAAGAGAATTTTTGATTCTCTGGAAATAATTAGAAAGATTTAAAATGGAAGATATATATTTTGCTAATCCCGAATTTTTGTGGCTTTTAATACTTATTCCTCTATTATCTTTGTGGCATTATTACAACAAAGGAAAAGTAAAAGCNAAACTTAGTATTCCTACACTTAAAGCTTTCGAAAGTGTTCCTTCACTTANAGAAAAGTTANACCCCATTTTATTTATTTTTAGATTAATTGCATTATCGCTACTAATTCTAGCAATATCAAGNCCGCAAACTGTNGATGTTTCTTCTAAAACTAAAACAAATCGAGGAATTGATATTGTTATGGCCATTGATGTATCGTCAAGTATGTTGGCTCAAGATCTAAAACCAAATAGATTAACTGCCTTAAAAAATGTTGCAAGTGACTTTATTAATCAACGCACGAATGATAGAATAGGACTGATTGTTTATGCTGGCGAGAGCTACACTAAGACTCCAATAACGAGCGATAAACAAATGGTAAAAAACACTATGAACAAAATTAATTTTGATGGCATTATTGATGATGGTACTGCAATTGGTATGGGTCTTGCTACTGCGGTTAACAGATTAAAGGNNAGTAGGGCAAAAAGCAANGTNATTATATTATTGACAGATGGNGTNAACAACTCTGGTTTTATTGATCCAAAAATTGCTGCTGAATTGGCATCNGAATTTAATATTAAAACCTATACCATTGGAATTGGNAGTAATGGAAANGCNAGAGCNCCNGTTGGAATTTTACCAAACGGAAAATTTCAATACGGAATTACCAAAGTTGAAATAGATGAAAAATTGCTAAAGGCGATTGCCGACAAAACAGGAGGTCTTTATTTTAGAGCAACGGATAATTCAAGTTTGGAATCGATATACAGCGAGATTAATAAACTTGAGAAAACTGAAATAAATGAATTTAAATATTACAATTATAATGAAAAGTATAGAATTTTTGTTTTAATAGCTTTAATTGTAATATTTACTGAATGGTTATTAAAAAACACATTATATAAAAGTTTTATTTAAAATGTATCAATTAGACGAGCCAATTTATTTTTATATACTCTTCTCAATCCCTTTTATTTGGGCAATTTTCTTCTTTTTGTCTGTATGGAAAAAGAAAACACAAAAACAATTTATTTCAAGCAAAATGTTAGAAAAACTTAGTCCTGAAAAGTCCAATTTTAAAGGTTTTTTAAAATTAATTATAATATCATTGGGAATTATTTCAATTTCATTTGGACTTGTCAACCCTAAAATAGGAACTAAATTAGAGACGGTAAAAAGAGAAGGGGTTGACATAGTGTTCGCAATAGATGTTTCAAAAAGTATGCTTACTGAAGATATAGCTCCAAACAGAATTGAAAAGGCAAAAAGATTGGTTTCCGCTTTATTAAACCAATTGGTTAGTGACAGGGTTGGAATTATAGTATATGCAGCTAGTGCAGTTCCGCAACTTCCCATAACCACTGATTATGGTGCAACAAAAATGTTTTTACAATCAATAAATACAGACATGTTATCATCTCAAGGCACA
The DNA here is from genome assembly GCA_002728075.1 of Flavobacteriaceae bacterium. GTDB lineage: Bacteria > Bacteroidota > Bacteroidia > Flavobacteriales > Flavobacteriaceae > TMED96. Next base: position 19,007 of record PBVB01000043.1, on the reverse strand, counting down.
GCAATAGATGATGCAATAAAGTTAGGTATTAATTTTTTTGATGATGAAATGCAAACAAATAGGATACTTTTTATCCTATCTGACGGGGAGGACCATGCTGGTGAAAACACCATCAATGTGGCACAACAGGCAAATGCAAAGGGAATTAAAATTTTTTCAATTGGAGTAGGTACAGAAAAAGGTGGACCTATACCTATTAAATCTAATGGTGTTGTAGAAAGTTACAAAAAAGATGAAAACGGAGAAGTTGTTATTTCAAAAAGAAGCGATATAATTTTGACTTCAATTTCGGAATCAACAGATGGGGTGTATATAGACGGTAATGACACAAATTACGTTATTGATAAAGTAAAGGATGAGCTTCAAAAAATTGAAAAAAAGGAATTTGAGGCGAAAAAATTTGTTAGTTATAAGGATAGATTTCAAATTTTTCTCATACTTGGATTTATTTTAATATTTATTGATCAAATTATTCTAGAAACCAAAACCAAATGGGTTGCAAGGTTAAACCTTTTTAACGAAAATTAACATATGAATTGGAAATACATTTTTATTATTATTAGTTTCTCCTTAAAGGCCCAGGCAGAGAAAGAAAATAATTATATATCAAAGGGAAATGGACTACATGAAAATAAATCATATGTAGATGCAGAAGCTGAGTTTAGAAAAGCACTTTCTATAAATCAAGATAATCCAATAGCAAATCAAAATCTTGGGAACACTCTTTATAGGTCTGAAGATTATGATCAGGCAAACCAAAGATTTTTCAGGTCTCAAAAGGATAATCTAGATAAAAGCCAAAAACATTTAGCCTTTCATAATATGGGCAACGTATTCATGAAAAAGAAAGATTATCCAAAGGCGGTTGAAGCTTATAAAAATGCTTTAAGGAATAATCCTAAAGATGATGAGACCAGGTACAACTATGCACTTGCTAAAGAAATGTTAGAGAAAGAAAAAAAAGAGGATAAGAACAAGAAAGATCAAAATAAAGATCAAAATAAAGATCAAAATAAAGATCAAAATAAAAATAATGAAAATAAACCTAATGAGAATGAGGAAAAGAATAACTCAAAAGGTGATAAAGAAAACAAAGGAGATAATAAAAAAAATAAATCTGACAAAGAAAACGAAAAAGAGGATAGCAGGGATAACACAAAGAAATCACAACCCAAAAGAAATCCTGGACAACTTTCCAAAGAGCAAATTAAGAGCTTATTAGAGGCAATGAATCAACAGGAAAAAAATGTACAGGATAAAGTAAATGCAAAAAAACAAAAAGGTATACCGATAAAAAAGAAAAAGGATTGGTAGAGATTTGACATGAAAAATTTATTCTACATATTGATTTTATTTTTTATCACCCAATCTACATTTATTTTTGGGCAAGTTCAGTTTGAGGCAGAGTTAAGTAAAAATAGACTTGGATTAAACGAGAGATTACGTGTTACTTTTAAAATGAATAAAAATGGAGATAATTTTCAGCCCCCTTCTTTCTCTGGATTTACTTTGGTAGGAGGTCCNAATCAGTCGGTTAGTAACAGTTATGTAAATGGAGTTAGAAGTTTTTCAAAGTCNTATACTTATTTTTTAACTCCTAATAGNAAAGGCAGTATTGAAATAGGNCANGCAANTATTGAAATTGATGGAGAAGTCTTCAAAACATCNCCAAAGAGGGTGGAAGTAACGGAGGCCGTTAGTAAACCGAATAGTCCTGAATCGAAGGCAAATGCCATTGCTGACCAAAATTTACACTTAGTAGCTGAGATTTCTAACCAAAGGCCTTATTTAAATCAATCGGTAAATATTATCTATAAACTATATTTTTCCTCTGAAATTAGTATTTCAAATGTAAATGAGGTTGAAATGCCAAAGTACTCTGATTTTTGGAGTACTCTACTTCCAATTCCTAAGTTAGAAATCAAAAGAGGAGAATACAAAGGGCAACCATATAATTATGTTGTGTGGCGTAAGGCTGTTTTATATCCCCAAAAAACAGGTAAACTTTCAATAGAGCCACTTACTTTAAATGTATCTGTAGATGTTCCTACAAATAGAAGAGATTTCTTTGGCAATAGAGTATATCAAAAAACTCCCAAAGTTGTTACTGCTGGTAAAAGAATATTAAATGTCAAACAACTTCCAATTGATAATAAGCCAAAAAACTTTACAGGTGCAGTTGGGCAATTCGATTTCTCTGTTGATTTCAATAAAAATAAATTAAAATCATCAGAATCTTTTCAAGCGACCTTAAAAGTGAGTGGTAATGGCAACCTTAAATTATTCTCTTTACCTAAATTGACAGCCCCTAGTTCCTTGGAAATTTATGATCCGGAGCATAAGGAAAATATTAAAACAAACCTTTCTGGTATGAGGGGTAGTATTGTGGACATATATACGGTAGTTCCTCAATTAAAAGGAAACTATCCAATTCCATCAATAGACTTTTCTTTTTTTGATCCAATTAAAGAAAGATATGTTACTGTAAAGTCGGATGAGACACTTATAAATGTTAACGAGGGGCCAACAAGCTTGATATCAGAAAACCAGACCTCCAACTCAAGAAGTAATATTTTAAAAATTAGCGAATCCTATTTTAATTTCATTAAGACCAAAACAGATTTAAAGAAGATAAATTCAAAATTATTTTTTAATTCAAATCTTTATTGGATTTTACTCATTCTACCAATTTTGATCCTTATAACTGTAATTTTAATAAAGAGAAAAATTGAAAACAAAGTAACTAACCCTCTTGATGAGAGGAAAAAGAAAGCTAATTTTTTAGCAAAAAAATATTTCTCCGAAGCAAAAAAACTGATTGGTCAAAAAGAAGAGTTTTACAGTTCATTAGAAAAGGCTCTTCACAATTATATGAAATCCAAACTTAATGTTGAAACTACAGATTTGTCAAAGGATGTAATTTCTAAATTATTGAACGAAAAAAAATGTGAAACTTCTAGTGTAGAGAGTTTTATATCTATGTTAAAAAAATGCGAAGAAGCTAGATATTCACCTATTTCACAAGAAAANATGGGTCAGCATTATGAAAAGGCAATNGAAACTATAACCATTATTGATAAGCAAATATGAAAAATAAAATNATAATACTACTGTTTTTTTCNCATNCAAGTTTATTTGCTCTTGANAAACCTCCTAATTCACTTTTTGAAAAAGGTAATACTTTTTATAACAAAGGAGATTATCAAAATGCAATCGAAAGTTATTTGGGAATAATTGAAAACGGCTATCACAGCTCAGAGGTCTACTACAACCTAGGAAATGCAAATTATAAAATNGGGAATGTAGCTGAGGCAAATTTTTATTTTGAAAAAGCAAACATGNTATCTCCAAATGATAAAATGATAATGAACAATTTGGAGTTTGCAAAAAACATGACAATGGATTCAATTGAAACCCTTCCTNAAACTCAAATAAATTTATTTTTTAANGANCTATTAGCATTTATGACTACTGATANTTGGAGTATTTTNTCTNTTCTAATCATTTGGATGGGTTGCATTCTTTTTTTNATCTACAGTTTTAGTAAATCCATTGTCATAAAAAGGATATTTTTTTCNTCAGGAGTTCTATCATTTTTGATTTTTGNNTTATTTATNTNTATAACTTTTTCAAAACAAGAACAAGAAAATANTAAGAAAGGAATTATTTTCAGTAAAGAGATTGGTGTTTGGACTGAACCCAACCAAAGAACGGAAGTTTTATTTTTTCTTCATGAGGGAACAAAATTNCAAATTATAGACGAGCTAGAAGGATGGTCAAAAATTTTAATTTCAAATGGATCTGAGGGATGGATAGAAAGCAATTCAATTAGATTACTAAACTAATTTTTCCGGAATTTTCACATCATTACTTTCCAACAATTGTATAATATAATACCCTATCTTTTTTAAAGATTCAAACATTACAGATTCCTCTAGAAAGTTTGATTCAAAAAACTCAAACATAAATGAAAATTGATCTACAAAAACGAACAAAATACTAATCAAAAGAATATACTTTGAAACTCCAAAAATTCCTCCCAAGACCTTGTTGATTCCTCCAAGAGAAACCAATTTTATGAATTTCGTTAAATTTCTTGCAAAAATGTTAACACTAAGAACTATTAAGATTAATGTGNCNGTGAATAANATNATTGATGAAGGTAATTTTTNATCTNAAAGAAAATACGATAATAAACTTTCGATGATAGGTGTAANAGTAAGCGCACCTAAAATGCCTATAATTATAGATAGTAAAGATGCTGCCTCGATAATTAAACCTCTAGTGAAACCCTTAAATAAACCATAAAAAAAAATTAAACCTATAATTATATCAAGATAATTCATGGATTAAAGATAAATAATTTCATTTCACCAAAATGAAATTTTTNTTTTCAAAAAATCTATATTTAATGAGAATAGTTTCTACCAAATTAAATGTTGGGAAATCATTTAAATNTATTTACTAATTTTAAAAAATTATGATTGAAATTATAAAAGNACANATTAAAGAAGTAGAAAATTTNAGTNCAGAAAGTAAAGAANATTCTGANTCTTTTAGAATAAAATATCTTGGTAAGAAAGGAATACTTAATGAGCTTTTTAAAAAATTTAAANATATTGATGCCAATGAAAGGAAAATAATAGGTAAGGAGATAAATATTCTTAAATCAAAAGTAAAGAAAAAAGTACTTGAATTTCAATCAGAAAAAAAGAAGGAAGAGAATAAAGCAAATGAAGACTTATACAAGCCAGGCTTTCCTATAGAGTTTGGCTCCGAGCACCCTTTAAATATTGTAAGAAAAAACATTATTGGAATTTTCGAGAAAATCGGTTACTGTATTTCAGAAGGACCTGAAATAGAAGATGATTGGCATAATTTTACTGCATTAAATTTACCTAAACATCATCCCGCAAGAGATATGCAGGATACTTTTTTCATTAAAAGGGATCCTGATATTTTGTTACGAACTCACACATCATCTGTTCAGATTAGGTACATGGAAAAAAACTCCCCACCTATAAAAACCATATCTCCTGGCAGGGTTTACAGAAATGAGGACATATCTGCACGTTCGCATTGTCTTTTTCACCAAGTTGAGGGTTTATATATTGATAAAGATGTATCTTTTGCTAATTTAAAGCATACTATAGAATATTTTTGCAAATCCATGTTTGGGAAGTCTCAAATCAGATTAAGACCTTCTTATTTTCCTTTCACTGAACCGAGTGCTGAAGTAGANATTTACTGGGGTCTAAAATCTGAGACTGATTATAGAATAACTAAGGGGACAGGATGGTTAGAAATCATGGGTTGTGGGATGGTTGATCCAAATGTTTTGAATAACTGTAATATTGATTCAGAAAAATATTCTGGCTTTGCATTTGGTATGGGAATTGAGCGAATTGCAATGTTGATGTATCAAATTAGTGACATTAGATATTTTTTCCAAAATGATCTAAGATTCTTAAAGCAATTCTCAAAAATAAATTAGTCCAATATTAATTTTTTAAAAAAAACTTATGAAAAAAAATAACATTCTAATTATAGTATTGTGTTTTATGATTTCATGTTCTGAAAATAAAAACCAAAGTCCTAATTTCTCAATACTAATTCATGGAGGTGCCGGAACTATGGAAAGAGAAAAAATGTCAATAGAGAAAGAGCTAGAGTACAAAAAAAAGTTGGAAGAAGCATTAAATAAGGGATATGAAATTTTAGAAAACAATGGTAGNAGTGAATTAGCGGTAATAGAAGCAATAAAAGTAATGGAGGATTCACCATTATTCAATGCAGGCAAAGGAGCAGTTCTTGATGAAAGGGGTGAGGCTTCTCTAGATGCCTCTTTCATGAGCGGTAAGAATTTAAATGCTGGAGCTGTTGCCGGGGTTAAAAAAATTAAAAATCCAATAACTGCTGCATATTCTGTTATGAAAAATACTCCACAGGTGTTTCTCATATCAGAAGGTGCAGACCAATTTGCAAAAGAACAAGGGCTTAATTTGGTAGATAATTCNTATTTCNTTACTGAAAGAAGAAAGGCTCAATTACTCAAAAATAAAAACNCTGTTCAACTAAAAGATAAAAAAGATTCATNATCANCAATTTCTAAGTTTGGTACTGTTGGTTGTGTCGCTTTAGATAAAAATGGAAATTTGTCTGCAGGTACCTCAACTGGTGGTAGGTCAAATAAAAAGTGGGGGAGAGTTGGTGATGTTCCAATTATTGGTGCGGGGAATTATGCTAACAATAACACTTGTGCTATTTCGGCTACTGGATGGGGTGAGTTTTTTATTAGAAATGTTGTCGCCCACGACATTTCCTCTCTATTAGAATATAAAAATTTGGATATTGGGGAAGCTACAAAAATAAGCCTAGAAAAAGTGAAAAAATTAGGAGGCAGTGGAGGTGTAATTGCTCTTGACAAATTTGGAAACTATGCAATGGAATTTAACACAAAGGGTATGTATAGAGGTATAAGAGACAGTAAAGGTAATTTTCAGGTTTCGATTTTTAAAAACGATTAATATACACTAATCAAATCATTTACTTCACTGTCAGTTAATTTTGAAAGTTGAGAGTTATAGAAACTTTTAACTCCTGTTACTTCCTCGCCTACCCATTCTGGTAAATAAACTTTTTGAGATTCTGAATTTAATTCAATTTCAGCTAGTACTAGACCTTTTAAAAATCCCTCGAAAACATCAACTTCAAAAAGTTGTTTTTTATATTCTATTAAATATCTTTTTTTAAAAATGATTCTTGGTAAACATAATTTTAAAAGCTTACTACCTTCAATTAAACTTATTTTTTTCTCAAATTCAAATCTACTAATTCCGTTTTTAGAAGTTGGGCCCTTTATGCATAAATAAGCGTTTTTATCAGAAATTCTGATTCTAATTGCTAGATTATTGCCCTTTGATAAATAGCCCTGCTTTATATTTATTACTTTATGAGAAAAGGAAATAAATTTTTTTGATTTGACTTTAAATTTTCTTTCTTTTTCAATCATATATTATATGTTATAACCTTTCAATATATGTAAATTTATTAAATGGCGGTAACTAGAAAAATTATCCATATTGATATGGATGCTTTTTATGCATCAGTTGAACAACTTGATAACCCATCAATTAGGAATAAGCCAGTTGCAGTTGGCAGTTCTGACTCACGTGGAGTAGTTGCGGCTGCTAGTTATGAGGCTAGACATTTTGGTGTAAAAAGTGCCATGAGTAGTAAATTGGCTAAAAAACTATGCCCAAATCTAATATTCGCTAAACCAAGATTTGAGAGATATAAAGAGTTTTCAAAAATAATATCAGAAGTTTTTTTTTCATATACTGATTTAGTAGAAACTTTATCACTTGATGAAGCATATCTAGATGTTACCGAAAATAAAAGAGGAATTATTTCGGCCTCAAAAACTGCAAGACTAATAAGAGAGGATATTTTTGAAAAAACAGGTCTAACTTCATCAGCTGGGATTTCTGTAAACAAATTGGTAGCTAAAATTGCCAGTGATTATAATAAACCAAATGGTCAAAAAACAATACCCCCTGAGGAAATCAAAGCATTTATGGAGGACTTAGACATTAGAAAGTTTCATGGTATCGGTAGAGTGACTGCTCAAAAAATGTATGAAATAGGAATTTTTAAAGGTATTGATTTAAAAAAAAAGGGGGAAGATTTTTTAATTCAAAAGTTTGGTAAATCTGGAAGTTATTATTTCAATGCAGCTAGAGGAATAAATTTAAGTCCTGTTTCTCCAAAAAGAAAAGCAAAGTCATTAGGTAGTGAACAAACATTTTCAAAAAATATTTCAAGTGAGATTTTTTTAATAGAAAAAATTAATATTATTTCAGATAAATTGTCACAAAGGTTAAAAAGACTTGGTGTTTCAGGCAAGACAATTACATTAAAAATAAAATATAGTGATTTTATAACTCAAACACGTTCAACTACAAAGCAGCTTTATATTTGCGAAAAAAGTTTAATAAGCAAAACATGCGAAGAACTTTTATTCAATGAGAAACTTAGGGACTCAGTAAGATTAATTGGAATAACTGTTTCGAACTTTAAGCAATTAAAAGAAAAAAAAAATATTAATAATTCAATAAAAGCTCAACTCAAAATTGATTTTTAAATCATTGAAATTCTCAACGTATTCACCATCCCTTTTTTTTTCACAGGCATTGCTGCAAGATTAATCAACATATCTCCTTTCTCAACAAAATTATTTTTGAGAGCCATATTGTTTACTTGCTCAACTGTTTTGTCGGTGCTTTCAAATTTATCATAATAAAATGCCTTGACTCCCCAAAGAAGATTTAATTGGGTTAATATCAATTTATTAGAGGTAAATACTAAGATATTTGCATTTGGTCTCCATGCTGATATTTGGAATGCGGTATACCCACTATTTGTTAGGGTGCATATGGCGGTGGCATCAATTTCATTTGCCATATTTGCAGCGTGGTAACATATTGACTTTGTGATATATCTTTTACTTCTTATAGAAGGAGGTGAATGAGGCACCTTTATTAAAGGAGAGTCCTCGACTGTTTTTAATATTGAAGACATTGCGGCAACTACTTTTACAGGATACTTACCAACAGAGGTTTCCCCGGATAGCATTACAGCGTCGGCTCCATCCATTACTGAATTTGCAACGTCATTTACTTCAGCTCGTGTAGGAGTTAAACTTTTAATCATTCCCTCCATCATTTGTGTTGCAATAATAACCGGAATTCGAGACTTTTTTGCCTTATTTACAAGTTGTTTTTGAATCAATGGAACTTTAGCGGCTGAAACTTCAACTCCTAAATCTCCTCTTGCAACCATGATTCCGTCTGAATTTGAAATTATTTCATCTATATTGTCAAGAGCTTCAGGCTTTTCAATTTTTGATATAATAGGAATTTTATGATTGGCTTTTGCTTCAATTATTTTTTTTAACTCATTCAAGTCACTTCCATTTCTAACAAAAGAAAGAGCAATCCAATCTACATTTTGATTAATTGAAAAAATAGCATCTTCATGATCTTTTTCTGTTAGTGCTGGCAACGAAATTTTAGTGTTAGGCAAGTTAATTCCTTTTTTTGAATATAAAGGTCCTCCCTGAATTACTCTAGCTTTCACATTACAAATATTATCGGTTTCTAATATCTCAAAAATTAATTTTCCATCGTCAATTAGAAGCTTTTCCCCAATTTTAACATCTTTGGCGAATTTTTTGTATTTAACGTAAACTCTTTTNTTATTTCCAATAAATTTTTTTTCAGAGCAAAATTTTAAAATTTCATCTTTTACAACATTTACACCTTCTTCAACATTTCCTATTCTTAATTTNGGTCCTTGTAAATCNGCTAAAATCGANGTGTAAATGTTATTTTTTTTATTNAGGAATCTAATTGTAGAAATTATTTTTTCAATTTCCGAATGGTTAGCATGAGAAAAGTTTATTCTAAAAACGTCCACTCCACTTACCATCATTTCTTCAATGGTTTTTGGTGAAGAACAGGATGGACCCAAAGTTGCTATAATTTTTGTTTTTCTTGTTTTTTTCATCATTCAAAAATTAAGTTTTCAAGATTGTTTAATATTCTTTTATCAATCTCATAAGCTAGCTGAATTCCTTCAATTTTTCTAATTTTCTCAACCCAATCTTTTGCGATTTTAGATTTTGGAATTTTAAAAAAAAAATCAACATAGTCTAAAGAAGGGATTAAGCTTTTCTTATTCATTTTATTTATGTTGAAAAGTAAGTTTTTTTTACTAAAAATTTCTTCATTCTCATAATGATTTGAAATTAACTCCCAGTTATCTTTTGATATTTTTGATAAATATTTAAATCTGGTATAAATATCATCTGTAGATTTTTTTTTGGAATTATGTAGAAGGCATCCAAGATTTTTATTCAATCTATAGGCAACTAGATANGCTTCCAAATTTGTATGAATAGCCACAACCGAAAAGTCATCAATATCTACAGGATCTATATTTAAAAAAATTTTTTTAGCCTTCATTTATGTAAACGTTTTTAATCAAATTTTTTGAAAACTAAACACGCATTGTGACCACCGAATCCAAATGTATTAGATAGAGCTACTCTAACATTTCTTTCTTGAAATTTATTAAAGGTAAAATTTAATTTAGAATCTATTTGTTGATCATTTTTGAAGTGATTTATTGTGGGCGGTATTTTGTTATTTTTAATAGATAAAATACAAGAAATAGCTTCAATTGCTCCAGCTGCGCCTAAAAGGTGACCCGTCATTGATTTTGTTGAATTAATATTTATAGAATAAGCATGTTTNTTAAAAACNTCAATNACAGCTTTTGNTTCTGCAATATCTCCTAGAGGAGTTGATGTCCCATGCATATTTATATGATCAACTTCNTCAATATTTAATTTGGCATCCTGTAAACAATTTTCCATTACTTTTTTTGCCCCATTTCCTTCGGGATGTGGTGCNGTCATNTGGTGTGCNTCNGCAGATAATCCACCNCCTGCNANTTCACAATATATCTTGGCATTTCTTTTAATTGCATGGTCCAAATCTTCTAAAACAATGCATCCTCCTCCCTCACCTAAGACAAAGCCATCTCTTTCATTATCAAAGGGGCGAGATGCTTTATCGGGCTCGTTGTTTCTTGTAGATAAAGCATGCATAGCGTTAAATCCCCCTATTCCTGCACATGTAACAGCTGCTTCAGANCCCCCTGCAATTATAACATCTGCGNAACCCAATCGAATATAATTTAGAGCATCTATAATTGCATTTGAGGAAGAAGCACAAGCAGAGACTGTAGTAAAATTTGGNCCCTTAAAACCGTATTTGATAGATATAAGACCCGGTGCAATATCAGCAATTAGTTTAGGAATAAAAAATGGATTGAATCTTGGTTTTTTATTTGAAAAAAAATTTTCCATCTCATTTTGAAATGTTTCAATTCCTCCAATNCCTGCCCCCCAAATAACACCAACTCTATTAGAATCAAATTTTGAATTAATTAGATCGGAATCATTAATTGCCTCTTCTGAGCAGATAGTAGCATATTGTGAAAATTTATCCTGTCTTCGTATCTCCTTTTTCTCAATAAAATCAAGGGGGTTAAAATTTTTTAATTCACATGCAAACTTGGTTTTAAAATCCGATGTGTCAAAATAAGTAATTGGAGCAGAACCACTTTTACCACTTATAAGCCCTTGCCAATAATCTGAAACAGAATTACCTATAGGTGTCAATGCTCCCAATCCGGTAACAACTACTCGTCTTGGATTCATTTAAAAACTAACTAGCTTGTTCTATATACTGNATAGCTTGGCCGACAGTTGAAATATTCTCAGCTTGGTCATCTGGAATTTGAATATCAAATTCTTTTTCAAATTCCATTATAAGTTCAACAGTGTCAAGGGAATCGGCACCAAGGTCATTGGTAAAGCTAGCATCAGCAACAACTTCACCTTCNTCAACACCTAATTTATCTACAATAATTGCTTTTACTCTTGAATTTATGTCAGACATAGTATTTTGGTTTTAAATTTGTTTGTCAAAAATAACAAATCTTTGGACNATTTCTATTGATAATANGATTAAAATGTAATTTAAATTTCAAAAATCTATACCAAAAACTTANTAAACCATTTATATTAGTATGATTTTATTTANAAATAATAGTATCTAACTATACAATGAAAAAAGTATTGATATTAGCATCAGGTAATGGTTCAAATGCTGNAAATATTTCTAAATTTTTAAAAAAAACTGATTCAAAAAATGAGATAAAAGTATTATGTAACGTAGAAGAAGCTGGCGTTTTTGAAAAAATGAAAAAAATAAAAATTCCTTGTATTCTGATTCAAATCAGTAATAATTTGTCTTTGCTTANCGAATGTATTNNTTACCAACCTGACTTAATAATNTTGGCAGGNTATTTAAAGAAAATCCCTANNGAGNTAATTGATCTTTTTAANAANAGAATTATAAACATTCATCCTTCGCTTTTGCCTAAGTACGGAGGTAAAGGNATGTANGGTGATAATGTTCACAATCAAGTTTTAATNAATAATGAAACAGAANCAGGAATAACCATTCATTATGTTAATGAAAAGTATGANAAAGGAGAAATTATTTTTCAAAAAAAANTTNNTTTAAANAAAGATGAAACTTTAAGTACAATCAAAACNAAAATCAAAAGNTTGGAAATGAAGTACTTTCCAATAATTATATATCAGCTACTGTATGGAAGAAATCATTAATATTTACACAGATGGNTCTTCACTTGGGAATCCTGGTCCTGGAGGATACGGGATAATTTTAGAGTGGAAAAAGAAAAATTACATTAAAGAATACTCAAAAGGATTTAAATATACTACTAACAATAGAATGGAACTACTTGCGGTAGTTGTAGCACTTGAAAAGTTAAAGATAGAAAGAGGGAATGTTAAAGTTTTTACGGATTCAAAATATATTGTTGATTCGGTTGAACTTAAAAGAGTATTTAAATGGAAAAATAATAATTTTAAAAAAATCAAGAATCCAGATTTGTGGATTCGTTTTTTAAAAATGAATGAAAAGCATAATATTAAATTTAATTGGATTAAAGGGCATAATAATCATCCACAAAATGAAAGGTGCGACCAGCTAGCGGTTAAAGCAGCAAAAAACAATTCTACTGAGCACGATTTATATTATGAGAAACTCAGTAAAAATGTAAATTAAAATGAAAAGTATTTAAAAAATAATTNCATTCATGAACAAAAAAATTTTAGTGATTGGTACTTTGGCTTTTGATTCAATTCAAACCCCTTCTCTTGATTCTGGAATAATTTTGGGTGGAGCTGCAACATATATATCGTTTGCAATTTCTAAAATTTCAAATAAATTTGGAATTGTGTCAGTAGTTGGAGATGATTTCCCTTTAGACTATTTGAATAGAATAAAATCAACTGGTGCTGATATTTCAGGAGTTGAAATTATTAAAAATAAACAAAGTTTTTTTTGGAGTGGAAGATATCATGTGGACATAAATAAAAGAACAACACTAGACACTAAACTTGGAGTTTTGGAAAACTTTAATCCTATTATTCCAAAAAAATTTACAGACAGCAATATTGTTGTTTTAGGAAATTTACACCCTTCTGTCCAAAATAAAAGTATCAACCAATTACTGGGTAAAAATCAATTTTTGATATTGGATACTATGAATTTTTGGATGGACAACAATTTAGAAGATTTAAATAAAGTTATTTCAAATGTAAATTTGATATCTATAAATGATGAAGAGGCTTATTTATTGACAAAAGAAAAATCTTTAGAAAATTGCGCCTCCAAAATCATTAAAAAAGGTCCTCAATATGTGATTATTAAAAAAGGAGAGTTGGGTGCAGAATTATATAGTAAAGACGAAAAATTTTCTTTACCCTCGTTTAGAGTTAAAGCAATTGATCCAACAGGTGCCGGTGATAGTTTTGCGGGAGGTTTGGCTGCATACTTGTCAAAAAATAATAAAATAGATTTCAACAGTCTGAAAAAAGGACTTATTTTGGGAACAATTTTAGCTTCTTTCACAGTGGAGGGTTTGGGTACTAGTCGCATAGAAAGAGTTGTCAAACAAAATATTTTAGAGAGATTGGAAATATTTATAAATAAAAATAAAATTGACCTAAATTTGTCGATATGAGTGATTTTATTAAGCACGAGTGTGGAATAGCTCTTTTGAAACTTAAAAAACCTCTTGAATATTATCAAAAAAAATATAATTCTGCACTTTTCGGGATAAATAAAATGTATCTGATGATGGAAAAACAGCACAATCGTGGACAAGATGGTGCGGGTTTTGCCAGTATAAAGTTTGATATGGACCCCGGAGAAAGATTTATGAGTAGAATTAGGTCAAGCGAGCAACAACCTATTTATGATATTTTTAAAAAAATNAATACCACCATATCAAATGAAACAAATAAAAATCCAAGTCTATCTAAAAATCTAAAATTATTAAAAAAAAGTGTCCCCTTTCTAGGAGAGTTAATGTTGGGACATGTAAGATACGGAACGTTTGGGAAAAACAGTATTGAGAGTGTGCATCCGTTTCTTCGACAAAACAACTGGATGCATAGAAATTTAATCTTAGCTGGTAATTTTAATATGACCAATGTAGGAAAACTGTTTTCAAATTTAGTTCAACTTGGGCAGCACCCTAAGGAAAATTCTGACACAATAACTGTGATGGAAAACATTGGTCACTTTTTGGATGATGCGGTTGCCAAAATTTATAAAAATTTAAAAAAAGAAGGATTTAGTAAATTGGATTCATCACCTCTAATTGCAGAAAGATTGGATATTTCTAAGATTTTAAAAAAAGCCTCTAAAGACTGGGACGGTGGATTTACTATCGCTGGTATGATTGGTCATGGCGATGCTTTTGTTCTTCGCGACCCTTGTGGTATTAGACCAGCTTTTTATTTTGACAACGATGAATTTACTGTTGTTGCCTCCGAAAGACCAGTAATTCAAACAGTTTTTGATGTCAAATTAAACTCAATAAAAGAAATACCCCCAGGGAATGCAATGATTTTAAAAAAATCTGGTAAGATATCCATAGCTAAAATATTTAGTGAAACTGAAAAAAAACAATGCTCTTTTGAAAGAATCTATTTTTCTAGAGGCAGNGATGCTGATATTTATAAAGAGAGAAAAAAATTAGGATATCTTCTTTTTGGTCAGATTATGAAATCTATAAAAGATGATTTGAAAAACACGGTGTTTTCATATATTCCTAACACTGCTGAAACCTCCTTTTATGGTCTTATAAGTTCGGTTCAAGATTATGTAAGAAGTAAGGTAAGTGATAAGTTAAATGAATCTAATTTGGATTTAGTAGAGATTCAAAAGATTTTAGAATTGAGGCCTAGAATTGAAAAAATTGCAATAAAAGATGTAAAATTAAGGACTTTCATAACTGAAGATNACTCAAGAAATGAGTTNGTAAATCATGTTTATGATGTTACTTATGGTATAGTAAAGCCTTCTGANAATTTAGTGATTTTGGATGATAGTATCGTAAGGGGTACAACTCTTAGAGAAAGTATTTTGACAATGTTAAANAGATTAAATCCTAAAAAGATTATAATTGTTTCTAGTGCACCCCAGATTAGATACCCTGACTGTTACGGCATAGATATGGCTAAACTTGAAGATTTTATTGCCTTCCAAGCAGCTATTAAACTACACGAGGAAAATGGTACATCTGGTATAGTCAAGAATGTTTACGATTTGTGTGTCAATTCTTTTAAAAACAAAGAAGCAGAAGCTAAAAATCACGTAAAAGATATATACAAAAATTTTACAGATGATGAAATATCAAATAAGATGTCCGATATTTTAACTACCAAATTAAATAATATTCCTTTAAAAATAATTTTTCAGAAAATCGAGGGACTACATGAGGCGTGTCCCAATCACAAAGGCGATTGGTATTTTACAGGTAATTACCCTACTCCTGGAGGGAACAGAGTTGTAAACAAGTCCTTCATAAACTTTTTTGAAGGAAAATCTTCTAGAGCATACTAGTTTAAATTAAATTTAAAATAATTTCTAATTATCAATATTTAAAAAGGATGATTTTCTGCTCCTTTATCCTCTATAAGTTAATTAGAAGCTTCCTTATAGATTTTGCTAACTGATTCCCAATCTATAATGTTAAAAAATGCTGATATGTATTCTGGCCTTCTATTCTGATAATTTAAATAGTAGGCATGTTCCCAAACATCAATGCCTAAAATTGGAGTTCCTCCACAACCTATATTTGGCATTAGGGGGTTATCTTGATTTGCAGACGAACAAACCTCCAAAACTCCATCTTTTTTAACACATAGCCATGCCCAACCAGAACCAAATCTTGATGCAGCAGCTTTAGAAAATATTTCTTTAAAAGAATCAAATGAACCGAAATATTTAATGATTTCATCTGAAAGTTCTCCAACAGGTGTACCTCCCTTATTAGGTCCAATTACAGACCAAAAAAGTGAATGGTTGTAAAAACCACCTCCGTTGTTCCTAAGAGCAGCATTATTCATATCCATTGATTTTAGTATATCAATTATGTCCATGTTTTCAAAATTTGTCCCTTGAATTGCGTTATTTAAATTATTTGTGTAACCCGCATGATGTTTTGAATGATGAATTTCCATTGTTTTAGCATCAATAAAAGGTTCTAGATCATTATATCCATAATTTAGGTCTGGTAATTTAAAAGCCATATTTTTTTATTTATAATTTATAACGTAAAGCTAAAGATTAATTACATTTATTTAGTAATGTCAACTGTAAATAATTTAAATTCATTTCTAATATTTAACGCTTCGGCTGGTTCAGGAAAAACTTTTTCACTTGTTCAACAGTACCTGCTTCATCTTTTTAAGGATAAAAGTGTAGAAGCTTTCGCAAAAATGTTAGGAATAACTTTTACAAATGCTGCTGTTTTGGAGATGAAATCAAGAATTTTAGAACAGCTTTACAAATTTTCTAATCATAAGTTTGATAATATGGCCCAAAATATAATCAAACAACTTGATTTTGATAAAGATGAATTGGCCAAAAAATCAGAAATCATTTTGGACAAAATTTTAAATAATTATGGAACATTTGATATAATAACCATAGATAGTTTATTTCACAGAATAATTAGAAGTTTTTCAAAAGAACTGGAGTTGAGTTACAACTTTGATGTTGAAATTGAACCTGAAATTATTTTAAATGAGTCAGCAGATTACTTCATTAATCAGGTAGGAAAAGACAAACAGATTTCTAATCTATTGGAAAGATTTACCTATCAAAAGATAAGTGATGAAGAAAATAACTGGAGATTGAAAGAAGACCTAATAGACACAGGTAAATTAATATTAAATGAAAATGATCAATTTTATGCTAGTCAACTAAGAAAAATTGATCTTAAAAAAAGAGATTTACATGAAAAGTATTTAAAAAATGAATTAGATCTTTTAAAGAAAAAAAACGAGGAAATTTCGATAAAGCTTATAAAAAAACTAAAATCAGAAGGACTTGACGCCGATTTATTTAGCTATAAATATGTGTTTAAGGAAATAAACAGTCTTTTAAATAATGAAAAATATTTATTTGAAAAGTTTTCAAAATTAAATGATAAACTTAATGAGAAGAAACCTTTGCTTAAAGCTAGCGTAACAGATGATTTAGTTGAGAAATATAATCATATTCTATCATACCTTAAATCAGAAGTTACCAATACTACAAATAATCTAATTCTGATAGACATAATTCAAAATATGCTTAGAAACTGGGTTCCTCTTAGTCTTTTGTCAAATGTTTCTTTAGCAATTGATAAAATTCAGTCTGAAAAAAATAAATTACTTATATCAACCTTCAGTAATAGGATACTAAAACAACTTTCAATTAACCCAAATCACAATATTATTTTTGAAAAATTAGGAAATAAATATCATAATTTTTTTATTGATGAATTTCAGGATACATCGGAGTCTCAATGGTCAATTTTAAAATCTTTAATACAAGACTGNTTACAAAACATCGGTGAAAAAAAAAGTTATGGTACATTAACTTTGGTTGGAGATTACAAACAATCCATTTATAGATGGAGAGGAGCTAAACCTGAACAATTTGTTGAGATAGAGAAATCTAGAGATTTACTTTTTTTAAAACCTAAGATTGAAAACTTAAAAANTAATTACCGAAGTCANAAGNAAATCGTTGAGTTTAATAATTTTTTCTACGCAAATTTGATGAATCACTTAGAACATGAGCAATCAAAAAAAGTTTACAACAAAAGCTTAATTCAAGATGCAAAAAATAAAGTAGGTGGTTATGTACAAATAGAATTCTTAAATGAAAATGAAGATTTAGTTTTACTTTATCTAAACAAAATAATTGAAAAAATTAAAATTAGTTTGAAATCAGGATTTGATTATAATGACATAGCTATTTTGGTAAGAAAGAATGATGAGGCTAGAGAAATCAGTGTTAAACTCCAAGAAGAACATATTCCACATTTTGTTTCGGATGCTCTATTATTAAAGGATTCTACCCAAGTTAAATTCTTAATAAACCTAATTGAGTTATTTTTAAATCCAGATGTTCTATCTATAAAAATCCAACATCTAAAATTTTTGTATCATTTTCTAAATAAAGTTGAAGAGATTCATTGCTTTTTCACAAGCAATTTGAATAAATCTTTAGATCAAATTTTCAATGAAAATAATCTAAAATTTAAGTTATCCGATTTCAATAAATATTCGTTATTTACTTGTATTGAAAAGGCTTGTTTTGACTTTCCATGGATGGATTTAAAAAACACCTTTGTAAATAGTCTTTTAGATAAAATTCTAGAATTAGAAAACTCGCAACAAATTTCAAATCCCCTTGATTTTTTAAAAGTTTGGCAAGCAAATTTTTCAAAATGGTCTCATATTTTGAGCCCCCATATGAACGTTCCCATAATAAATCTCCATTAGAACTTAATTTAATTACCCAAATATCATAACTTCCTTTGGGAGAGCTAATGTCTATATCATTACTCTCTGAGGACCCAACTATTAAAAAGTCTCCATCAGAAGTCTCAACTGAATCATATGACCTATCATTATTAGTTCCTCCAAAATATTTTCTCCACAAAATATTTCCTTCTAAATCTATTTTATGACACCAAAATTCTCCAACTCCATGTTTAATTGACTTACCCACTTTTTTAGTGGATCCTAAACCTCTTGAGGCAGTTACATCCAAAAAACCATTAAAAAATAAGTTCCCATCTTTTGTTTTAATTATATTATAAGCATGATCGTGCCCAGAAAAACCATAACTCTTCTCCCATATTATATCACCCTTCGAATCAATCAATATTACCCAATTATCGTGAAAACCTTCATTACTGGATGCATCTCCATCATTACTCATAGAGTACCCTAATAAAGCATATCCAATCCCAGAAACTTCAACAACAGATTGACC
>PBVB01000042.1 GCA_002728075.1 Flavobacteriaceae bacterium | reverse complement strand
CAATTATAAATCCACCAAAACATATACGCTTTGGTTCAAAAGATTTTATTTTGATTCATGAGGAAAGTGGGGATTTGAAAATACTTAATAGACAAGGTAAAACAAGAATAAAATTAAAAGAAAACGTAAATTTTTCAAAACAAGAGATTTATCCATACTTGGGCACCTTTACCGGCACCAATTTGGAGGGTAACTTAATCCAGATAGATACGCGAGGCAATGTTTTAAGCTCAAATTTAGATTTATCAAAAAATCACAAGATTGTAATCGGATATGAATCATTAGTCACACTTTCAAAAAATAAATTAACAATCAAAGGCATACCAATTACATTACCCTATGGCAATTACACTAAACCTGAAGTATTTAAGTTCAGAAATACGGTTTATTTTACTACAACAGATTTGGAATCTCAAAAAGTTTATTTATTTAAAGAGGATGGAAAAACTGTTGAGGGATTTCCAGTTTATGGGACTACTACTGCGAGTTTATCTAGATCAAAAAAAGGTGATCAACTAGAATTAGTTGTTGGCTCAGAGAAAAAAGATATAATTGTATATAGCTTTTCAGGTACCGAAAACTAAATTAGCTTGAAGGGTTTTTTTTAAATTTTCAAGTATTTTTTCTTTAACCTCACCGATTAAAACGTTTTTTTTAATTTCCTTATTCATCGAAGTTATACCCTTACCTTTTATACCGCAAGGGATTATATAATCATAGTATCTTAAATCAGTATCAACATTAAGTGCAAAACCGTGCATTGTTACCCACCTACTTGTTTTAACACCTATAGCGCAGATTTTTCTAGAATTTGGTGAATTTGGTTCTAACCAGACTCCTGTTTCTCCTGAACTCCTTTGTGAAGAAATTTTGAAATAATTCAATGTTAAAATTACTATTTCCTCCAAAGTTCTCAAATATCTATTTATGTCGGTATAAAAGTTTTCTAGATCAATAACTGGATACCCTACAATTTGTCCATACCCGTGAAAGGTAATGTCTCCTCCTCTGTTAGTATTAAAATATTGGATTTTTTTTCTCTCAAGTTCCTCTTTAGTTAATAACAAATTTTTTTCTTGACCGCTTTTGCCAAGCGTTATAACGGGCGGATGTTCAACAAATAAAAAATAATTTGGTGTTTCAATTGAGCTATTCTCATTACGGTTGGTTCTTTTTATATCTATTATTTCTTGTAATTTTTTTTCTTGAAAATTTAATGCCGTTTTATAATCTAAAACACCAAGGTCATAAACGTTAATATTTTTATTCAATTTTTTATTCAATCCTGTTTGTATTATTTATAATTATTAAGGCAGCTATTACACCAGGAACCCACCCGCAAAGAGTTAAAATAAATACAATCATTACAGAACCGCATCCATAACCAATTACTGCAATCGGTGGAAAGATAATTGACAACAAAACTTGAGTTAGGCTCATAAAAAATAATTCTATTTAACAAATTTAAAAACTTTCATTTGTAACATACTTTCTATATTTACTTAAATTTTAGATATGTCTTACTCTGAGCAGGAAAAAGTTAGAAGAGAAAAACTCAAAAAAATTATCGCCTTAGGTATAAACCCTTACCCACCTGAATTATTTCCCGTGAGTCATTTATCGACTGTAATTAAGAATGATTTTAAATCTGGCAAAAAAGTTTCGTTAGCTGGCAGAATTATGTCAAGAAGAATTCAGGGCAAAGCAAGTTTTGCTGAACTACAAGATAGTGAAGGAAAAATTCAATTGTATTTTAATCGAGACGAAATATGTAAATCTGAAGATAAGTCACTCTACAATGAGATTTATAAAAAATTACTGGATATTGGTGACATAATTGGTGTTAGCGGTATTTTATTCAAAACCCAAGTAGGAGAGAAAACAGTCCAAGTTGAGGATTTCAAAATTTTATCAAAATCTATTAGACCTATTCCGATTCCTAAAACAGATTCAGATGGAAATATTTATGATGAATTTAAAGATCCTGAATTAAGGTATAGACAGAGATACGTAGATTTAATTTTAAATCCTGACGTAAAAAAAACATTTATAAAAAGAACAAAAATAACCAATTCTATTCGGGAATTTTTTAACACTAAAGGTTACCTAGAAGTTGAAACCCCAGTCTTACAACCCATACCTGGAGGTGCACAGGCAAGACCATTTATTACTCACCACAATGCTCTCGACATTCCTCTTTATCTAAGAATTGCAAATGAGTTATATCTTAAAAGACTAATTGTTGGAGGTATGGANGGTGTATANGANTTCTCTAAAGATTTTAGAAATGAAGGGATGGATAGATCTCATAATCCTGAATTCACTGTAATGGAATTATATGTAGCATACAAAGATTATTTCTGGATGATGGAAACGACAGAAAAATTGTTGGAAAAAATTTGTAATGATGTAAATAATTCCAGTAAAGTGATTTTTGCGAATGAGGAAATTGATTTTAAACCTCCTTATCCAAGAGTTCCTATTTATGAGGCTATCAAAAAGTATACAAGTTTTGATATTTCTAGGATGGATATTATTGAATTGAGAAAAACCGCTAAAAATTTAGATGTTGAAATTGATAATTCAATGGGTAAAGGTAAAATAATTGACGCAATTTTTGGTGACAAATGTGAGAAACACTTCATACAACCTACCTTTATAATTGATTATCCTAAGGAGATGAGCCCTTTAACCAAACAACATAGAAAAGAGCCAAATCTAACTGAACGATTTGAATTAATAGTTAACGGAAGTGAACTTGCCAACGCTTATTCTGAATTAAATGACCCAATCGATCAGAGGACTAGATTTGAGGAACAATTAGAATTGAGTAAAAAAGGAGATGATGAAGCAATGTTTATTGATCACGACTTTCTCAGAGCTNTAGAATATGGGATGCCACCTACTTCAGGTATTGGAATTGGAATTGACAGGCTAACAATGCTTCTAACAAATAACACTTCAATACAAGAAGTTATATTCTTTCCACAAATGCGACCGGAAAAAAAAGTTCAACTAGATAAAGATGAAGTAGAAGTTTTGTCATTTTTAATCCCCAACACAAAAATTGACATCAATGAAGTTAAGAGAAAAACAAGCCTTAGTAATAAAAAATGGGATTTAGCATTAAAAAATCTTAGAAAAAAAACAATGATTGAAATTAAAAAAGAAAATAACACAATCTATATAATGTCATTATAACTGTTTTTTTAAAAAAGATTTAAATTTTTCAACTGTATAATCGATATCTTTTAAAGTTAAAGCATCATTTAAAAAGTAACTTTCAAAAGCACTCGGTGGAAGATAAATTCCATTCGATAACATATAGTGAAAAAAGTCCTTAAAAAATTTGTTATTACCTTTAGCTGCAGAATCAAAGTCAGTAACATAATTTTTTGTAAAGTGAACCGAAAGCATGGATCCGCAAATGTTTACTTGACACGGTATCCCTGTATAATTAATTTCTTTTAGGAAACCTTCATACAAACGTTGAGTTTTGCTATTTATCCTTTCATAAAATTCTAAATCATTTTTTAAGATTTTTAGAGTTTCTAATCCTGCCCTCATTGCTAAAGGATTACCACTTAAAGTACCAGCTTGATAAATTGGTCCCTCAGGAGCTAGCATATCCATAATTTCATGTCTTGAGGCAAAGGCCCCTACAGGTAATCCACCTCCCACAACCTTTCCATATGTTACAATATCTGCATTAACTCCTAGATATTTTTGAGCTCCTCCGAATGATAATCTAAACCCAGTCATTACTTCATCAAAGATTAAAAGAGATCCACAACTGCTGCAAATTGACCTTAAGCTTTCCAAAAACTTTTTTGCAGGTGGGATACATCCCATATTACCAGCAACTGGTTCTATAATCACACATGCAATCTCATTTTTGTATTTATCAAAGATTTTTTCAACACTTTTTAAATCATTGTAATTTGCAATCAAAGTATCCTTGGCATTTGATTTTGTTACTCCAGGGCTGTTAGGCTGTCCAAAAGTAACAGCACCGCTACCAGCCTCAATTAAAAATGAATCTGAGTGACCATGATAACAACCCTTGAATTTTACAATTTTATCTCTTCCTGTAAATCCCCTAGCCAAGCGAATGGCACTCATACAGGCNTCAGTTCCTGAATTTACAAATCTAATTTTATCAATATTTTTGATATTGGAGACAATTAGTGAAGCCAACTCAGATTCCAACTCAGTTGGGATACCATATGAAGTACCCTTTTCTGCTTGAGACATTATTTTTTCAATAATTTCATTTTTGGCATGCCCCAAAATCATTGGCCCCCAACTGGAAATATAATCTATGTATTTATTGTCATCCTCATCAATGAGATAAGCTCCTTTTGCTTTTTTAATGAAAATTGGTGTTCCTCCAACTGACTTGAACGCTCGGACAGGAGAATTCACTCCTCCAGGTATGAGCTTTTTTGCCTCTANAAATAATTGACTACTTCTTTTATAAATCATTTATTTATTTGGTATAATAAGTTCCTGTCCAATATAAATTTTATTGTCATTNATNTGATTCATTTTAACTATTGTTTTGATTTCAATATTAAATTTTTTTGATATTGAAAACAAAGTGTCTCCTTTTGAAACCCTNTAAAAAANCANCTCTCTTTTATTAGAATTTTTTGTTANACTNTTTTTANNATGCCTGTCAAAGCGTTTTAAATTNAAACGCTCAATCAAGTTGATCAATTTTAAAGGATATTTTTTATCGGTTGCATAACCTGCTTTTTTTAATCCATNTGCCCATTGCTTGTAATTTTTGATATTATAATCAAATAAAAAGNCATAGCGAGGTCTCATTGTNAAAAACANTGAGTGATCACGATAAGATTCTTTTGGGTCTTTGTATTTACGAAAACATTCCCCTTTTTTGTCATCATCATGATAAATTTTTTTACCACCCCATTCCTTATGGCATTTTATTCCAAAATGATTATTCCCTTTAACAGCTAGTCTGCCTTCCCCATAACCAGACTCAAGTAAACCCTGTGCAAGTGTAATACTCGCTGGTATCTTATATTTTTTCATTTCCTCAATNGCAATAGGTCCAAATTTAGACAAGTATTTTTCAATTTTTTGATCATTTGATAAAATAAGAGTCTTTCCGGTGTTAACTTTTTCAGTTACAACTTCTATTTCTTTTTCTTTTTTTGAAGATTTGAAGATTAGGGTCTTGCAACCAATCTGAAAAATTAAAATTATAGAGTAGAAAATCATTTTAGTAAAAGCCCCCCTTTTTTTTCCTGCAAAAAATTGAAACCATCTATACCCTGTAGCCCTCCAGTGTGGATAAACAAAATATTTTTTCCCCAAGTCCAATTATGATTTTTAATTAAAGTAAAAATACCAAAAAGAACTTTTCCTGTGTATATTGGATCAAGTGGAATTTTATATTTTTTTTTAAACGAATTTATAAATAATATAAGTTCATTGTTAAATTTCCCAAATCCACCGAAAGTAAATTCCTTGATTAATTCATAATTGATTGAGGGATCTATATTATTTGAAATATGATTAATTCTAGATCTATCGTTTACTGATAGGAAACCTAAGAGTTTTTGGTTGTTCTTTATGGACCTACTTATCCCAAGCATTGTTCCACCTGTTCCAACAGCTATACAAATTGTATCAAAAGTGTGATCGAAACTTCCAATAATTTCCGAGCTTCCTGTAATCCCAAAATCATTAGCTCCTCCCTCAGGTATAAAATAAATATTTCTTTTTGATGAAAATTTTTTTACTTTTTTTGAAAACATTTTGAGCTTGTAATCTTCTCTATTNAAGTACTCTAAATGCATTCCGGTATTTATACAATGTTCNATAGTTGGATTTGACTTTGTNTTCATCTCATCTCCTCTAACAAATCCAAAAGATTTTATTCCAAAATGCTTACATAAACTTGAAGTCGCAGCCAGATGATTTGAAAAGGGACCTCCAAATGTAGCAATCCCCTCATATCTGCTTTTGAAAAATTCAATTAAATTGGGCTTTAATTTTCTGTATTTGTTGCCAGTTAAATAGAAGTCAGATGCAATTTCTCTTTTTACAGTAATGTTAACATCCTTTATTTTACCTAAAAAAATATATTGCGTTTTTAAAAAAATCATTTAACGAATATTGATTACTAGTTTTAATTTTTAAAATAATTAAAGTTTTTTAAGTAATTTTAATTAAGGCATGATATTTGTAATCTTTTTTAAAAAAAATGAAAAATTTATTAATAATAGGTTTAGGAATTTTAGCTTTTAGCTGTTCATCAATAAGAGTTTTTTCCGATTTTGATAATTCAATAAACTTTGATAACTATAAATCTTTTGCTTTTTTCAAACCTGGAATTGAAGAAGTTGAAATTTCAGATTTAGATAAAAGAAGGATTTTAAAAAGTATAGAAAAGAGTTTAGAAGAAAAAAATTTAGTATTATCTAGTAATCCTGATTTATTAATTAATATTTCTGTAAAAGCAACTGANCGAGTGTTTATAAATCCNAATATTAGCTGGGGCTGGGGNTGGGGCTGGAATCCCTGGATGTTTAATTCAAATTTTAATTCTATATCAACTCAAACAAGAGGAGAGCTTTTTATTGATATAATTGATTCAAAATCAAAACTTCTTGTTTGGCAGGGTAAAGGATATGGCGGTATTAATGAATATATGAAAAACAGGGATGAAAGAATTAATTTGTTTGTCTCGGAGATTCTTAAAAATTATCCCCCTGTTAATGAAAGTTAAGAACTAATTATTTTTTTGAATGATGAAATTGCTTTGTCTATTCCACTTAAATTATCTCCTCCTGCAGTTGAATAAAAATTTTGTCCTCCACCTGTACCATTAATATATTTAGAAATATTATTAATTATTTTACGAGCATCAAATTCTTTTTTTTCCACTAAACCCTTGTCTATATAACATACTAAAATAGCTTTAGACCCTTCAATAACAGCAATTAACATAAATAAATTTTTGATTGATTTTCCCAAATCAAAAGCGAGAGGTTTTAAAAGTTTTGGATTCAGTGAAAGTTTTTCACAAAGCAGATTAACACCATTACATTCTTTGACCTTATCCGATAATTCTAATTTTAAACTTTTTAAATGCGATTCAGATAAATTTTTAATTTCATTTTTTAAATTATGTATTTCGCTTTGAAGATTCTCCACTGCCATAACTACATTTTGTGGGCTTTTAATTAATTGCTTTATTTTTTCTAAGTCATTGGACTGTTCTTCAAAAAATATTTTACATGAATCACCNGTTATAGCTTCCAATCTTCTTATTCCAGCAGCAATTGCAGATTCTGAGATAATTTTAAAGTGCCAAATTTTTGATGTGCTTTCAACATGAGTACCTCCACATAATTCAATTGATTTTCCAAATCTTACGGTTCTTACAGTATCTCCATACTTCTCTCCAAATAGAGCAATTGCACCCTCTGCAAGAGCTTTTTCCATCAAAGTATTTCGATTTTCCTCAAATAAAAGATTTTCTTTTATTCTGGAGTTTACAAACTCTTCAATTTGTGATATTTGATCTTTAGATATTTTTGAAAAATGGGAAAAATCAAAACGTAAGGCTCTTGAATTAACCATTGAACCTTTTTGTTCAACATGATTTCCCAAAATTTCTCTCAAAGCCTGATGAAGTAAATGGGTTGCTGTATGATTAGATGAAGCACGAATTCTTTGCGTTTTGTCAACTACTGCCTTAAATGTTGCATCAATTTTATCAGGAAGTGTATTGCAATAATGAACTATAAGATTGTTTTCTTTTTTAGTGTCAATAATGTAATGTAAGTCTCCGTTTGTTGCTTCCAAATATCCCTTATCTCCAACTTGCCCACCTCCCTCAGCATAGAAAGGTGTTAGATTAAATACTAACTGAAACATATCTCCTGCTTTTAAAGAAGTAGTTTTTCTATATCTTGTGATTTTTACATTGGATGTTAAGTAATCGTATCCAACAAACTCTTCAAAATCATCTTCATGAATTATAACCCAGTCTCCTTTTGAGCTAAAAGCAGCTTTTTTTGATATCTCTTTTTGCTTTTTCATTGACTTTTCAAATTCCTTTTCGTCATAACTAAATCCTTTTTCAGATAGGATTAAAGCAGTGAGGTCTTTGGGAAACCCATAAGTATCATAAAGTTGGAAAACTTTAGAGCCCTCGATTTTTCCATCTACATTTTTTGAAATCATAGAATCAAGTAATAAAAGTCCTTGGTCAAGGGTTTTTAGAAAAGAGTTTTCCTCTTCTTTAACTACATTGTAAATTAGGTTTCTTTTAGTTTCAAGCCCAGGATAAACATTTTTCATCTGAGTGTAAAGAACATCTACTAATCTAAAAATAAAAGCACTCTTTTGATTTAAGAATGAATAACCATATCTGACAGCTCTTCGTAAAATTCTTCTAATAACGTATCCTGCTCCCGTGTTGGAAGGCAATTGTCCATCAGCAACAGCAAAAAAAACTGCTCTTAAATGATCAGCAACTACTCTTATCGCCTTATCTACTTCCAAATCAACACCATAGTTATTTCCCGTAAGAATTTCTATTTCCCTAATGATTGGTTCAAAAATATCCGTATCATAATTGGAAGTTTTATTTTGAAGAACCATTGAAAGTCTCTCAAATCCGAGGCCTGTGTCAACATGTTTTTCAGGAAGGTCCTCAAGGGTTCCATCAGATTTTCGATTATATTGTATAAATACGAGGTTCCAGAGTTCTATAACCTGAGGATGATCTTTATTAATCAAATTTGCTGCAGGTACTTTCTCTCTATCTTTATCTGATCTCAAGTCAATATGTATCTCTGAGCAGGGCCCGCAGGGTCCCTGGTTTCCCATTTCCCAAAAGTTGTCTGATTTTGAACATAAAAATATTCTATCCTTATCAATAATTTGATTCCAAATTTCAAAAGATTCATTGTCAACCTCCAGATTTTGAGTTTTATCTCCCTCAAAAATTGTTACATATAGTTTGTCCTTATCAATTAGATAAATATTCGTTAGTAATTCCCAAGCCGATTTAATAGCATTTTCTTTAAAATAATCACCAAAACTCCAATTCCCTAGCATTTCAAAAAAGGTATGGTGATATGTATCAATTCCAACTTCTTCTAAATCATTGTGCTTACCAGAAACACGAAGACATTTTTGAAAATTGGCAATTCTTTTATCTTTTGGAATACTTGTGCCTAAAAAATAATCTTTGAACTGGTTCATACCAGCATTAACAAACATAAGAGNAGGGTCATCTGTAACAATCATTGATGAGGATTCGACAATCTTATGATTTTTACTTTCAAAAAATTTTAAAAAAAGATTCCTTATATCCGATGATTTCATTTCATCTTTATTTTTAGAAGGCTATAACTTATAAAAAAATATTATATTTGTTNAACTNAATTNCTTACAAAAGAAGTAAATTTTAATATTAAAACCGCGATGGCTAAGGTTAAATATTANTACGATCCAGAAACACTTTCTTANAAACCAGTCGAATACCCAAGAACACTGCGGATATCTAATTTTTTTATTTTTCTTATATCNTCATTTCTTTTCGGTCTTTTTATACTATTCGGACTACTTACTACAGATTTTTTAAACACGCCTGAAGAATTACTTCTTAAACGAGAATTGAAAAATTATGAATTTCAATTCGATTTAGTATCAAAACGGTTAGGTGAAATTGAAAATGTGATTTCTAATATCGAAGAAAGAGATAATGAACTTTATAGAAACTATTTTGAGGCAAGTCCAGTCTCAGACGAACAAAGAAAAGCNGGTTTTGGGGGAGTTAATAGATATAAAAATTTAGAAGGTTATGGAANTTCAGAACAAATAATTGAAACTACAAAAAGATTAGATGTTCTTTCAAGAAGGATTGTTGTTCAATCAAAATCTTTGGATGAGATTAGACTTCTTGCTGAAAAAAAAGAAGAATTATTAGCCTCTATTCCATCAATACAACCAATAAGAAATGAAGATTTAAAGAGGATGGCTTCGGGGTATGGCTGGAGAATTGATCCATTCACAAAAACCAGAAAACGCCATTATGGAATGGATTTTTCTGCTAGCAGAGGAACCCCAATTTATGCTCCAGGNAACGGCA
Source organism: Flavobacteriaceae bacterium (assembly GCA_002728075.1). Classification (GTDB taxonomy): domain Bacteria; phylum Bacteroidota; class Bacteroidia; order Flavobacteriales; family Flavobacteriaceae; genus TMED96. The sequence continues at coordinate 6,952 of PBVB01000042.1, read as the reverse complement.
TTGTAAAAAGAGCTGACAGTAGATCTTCTGGATATGGTCGTCATATAAGAATTGACCATGGTTTTGGATATGTAACAGTATACGCTCATCTAAATAAATACAATGTCAAAAGAGGGCAAAAAGTAAAAAGGGGTGATATTATTGGCTATGTTGGAAGCACAGGNAGATCTGTAGCGCCACATTTACANTACGAAATTATTAAAGATGGAAAAAAAATAAATCCNTTAAACTTTTATATTGGTAANTTAACTTCCGATGAATATAATGCAATTCTGATTCAAGCCAGCCAAGAAAATCTATCTCTTGATTAGAGTTTCCAATGAAAAAATTATTATCCGATAAAAAATATTATTCGATTGGCGAAGTTGCTGAATTTTTAAATGTAAATGCATCATTACTAAGATTCTGGGAAAAGGAGTTTAAACAGATAAGTCCAAAGAAAAAAAAATCAGGTATAAGAAAATTTACAAAACCAGATGTAGAANTTCTACAAATCATTTATAGTTTGCTAAAAGAAAAAAAAATGACTATTGATGGAGCAAAAAGACACTTGGAACAATCACAAAATAAAGATAAAGTTTTAATATCAATTCGTAACAAACTGGAAAAAGTTAAATCTGAATTGTTATTCCTAAGAGATAATATTTAACTATTTTTTTCTAAAAAAAATACTGATTGGCACCCCGGATAAATTATAATTACTTCTTAATTTATTTTCAATAAACCTTCTATAGGAATCTTTAATGTATTGAGGAAGATTACAAAAAAGAACAAATTGTGGGTATTTTGTNGGTAGTTGAGTACAAAATTTGATTTTTATAATTTTTCCTTTGTTAGATGNAGGNGGNGTTTTTTGGACAATTGGTAAAATAAATTTATTTAATTGACTAGTTGGAATTCTCAAATTTCTATACTTAGAAACCTTAATTGCCATCTCTAAAGCCTTTAAAACTCNCTGCTTTTTAATAACAGAAATGAATAAAATAGGAACATCTATGAAAGGTGCGATTTTGTCTTTAATTTTTTTTTCATATGTNNTAGTATCTATTTTGTCTTTATCAATAAGGTCCCATTTNTTAATTAGGATTACTATCCCCTTATTGTTGCGATGAGCTAACCAAAATATCTTTTGCACTTGTGTATCAAAACCTCTTGTAGCATCGACTAAAAGTAAAACAATGTCNCTTCTTTCAATAGACCTAACTGCCTTCAATACAGAAAAAAATTCTAAATCCTCTTTTACTTTTTTTTTGCGCCTTATACCAGCTGTATCAATTAAATTGAAATTAAATCCATATTTATTTACATTTGAATCTATACTATCTCTAGTAGTCCCTGGAACTTCACTAACAATGTGCCTATTATTCTCAATAATTGAATTAATTAAAGAAGACTTACCAGCATTTGGCCTTCCAACAACTGCAAATTGCGGCAGTTCTTGATTTAAATCCTCAGAACTACTAGCTAAGTTCTTTGCAAGAGCATCCATAAAATCTCCAGAACCTAGACCATTATTTGCTGAAATTGAATAAATGTCTTTAAAACCTAGTTTGAAAAACTCTGCCTCAAGTCCTTGAAAAGAAGAGTTGTCGAACTTATTTACTAACAAAAAAACTTTCTTATTTGATTTTTTTANAAGNTTATTAACCTTTATATCTTCCTCAGTGATACCCGTTTGAACATCTACCAAAAAAATAATTAAATCCGCCTCCTCAATAGCTAATTCTACTTGATAATCAATTTCTTTCTCAAAAANATCATCTCCACCTACNATGTATCCACCTGTATCAATNAAAGAAAATTGTTTACCATTCCACTCTCCTTTACCATAGTGACGATCNCTTGTAACACCACTTTGAGAATCAGTTATAGCTTTTTTTTGTTTTACAAGTCTNTTAAATAATGTTGATTTTCCAACATTAGGTCTTCCAACNATTGCTACAATTGANTTCATTATAAATNTATATTAGTTGTAACCAAGNNNTTTAAGTTTCTTTGGATTTGNTCTCCATTTTTTATTCACCTTAACAAATAATTTAAGATGAACTTTAATCTTAAAAAAGCTTTCCAATTTTTTTCTTGCATCAATCCCAACTTTTTTAAGTGCTAATCCATTTTTACCAATTAAAATTCCTTTTTGAGTTTCACGCTCCACAAAAATTATAGATTCAATTTTAATAACGTTTTCCTTGCTCTTGTCAAAAACTTCAGTCACTACTTCAGTAGAATATGGAACTTCTTTGTTGAATTTTAGAAATATCTGTTCCCGAATGAATTCATTAACAAAAAAACGTTTGGATTTGTCCGCAAATTGATCTTTAGGAAAAAATGCTGGGGAAAATGGTAGATTCTTTAAAATAAGCTTTGAAACATTTTCTACATTAAAATTATTCAGAGCCGAAATTGGAAAAATTTTGATACCTGGTAATTTAACTTCCCATAAATTAACTTCGTTTTCTAGAGTTTGTTGATTTGTTAAATCAATTTTATTTATTAACAAAAATATTTTTTTTTTAATGTTTTTAATTTTATTTATAAAATCATCATTTTCTTTTATTTTATCACCAACTGTTGTCATTAACAACAAAATATCTGAATCTATTAAAGTGTCTTTTAAAAACTTCATCATTGAATTTTGTAACTGATATTTTGGTTCAATAAGTCCAGGAGTATCAGATATTACAATTTGGTAGTCTTCAGAATTGATAATAAATCGGATTCTGTGCCTTGTTGTTTGAGATTTTGGGGTAACTATAGATGCATCTTCCCCAACCCATGAATTCAAAAAGGTTGATTTACCAACATTTGGGTTTCCAATTATAGAAACAAATCCTGCTTTATGCTTTTTTGACATTCAACAAAGTTAACTACTAATACTTTTATACTTGCTGTTTCTGTTTAATTTTAGTAATTTCGATAATTATCGCGGGATAGAGCAGTCGGTAGCTCGTTGGGCTCATAACCCAAAGGTCGCAGGTTCGAGTCCTGCTCCCGCTACTAAAACAATAAAACGGTTATACTATTATAAAGTGTAGCCGTTTTTTAATTTTTTATTACTGGGAAAGATGAAATTCTCAATCTAGATGCTCCCATAGGTACAAGTTCAACAATTTCTTCTTTTTCGTTTGATTCAACCGGACTATCCATCAATTCACCAACTAACTTAGTATCACCAATTTTCCATGATTTTATTTTTTTAGCTCTTGCCTTTATATAAATTGGAGAGGATTCATTAGTAAATGGAAAATTATCTTTGGGCCACTCTTTTTCTACAATTTCAAAAACTTCGTTTAAATCATCTTTTAAAATTAAGCCATAATTCCATGGGGATCCAGGGTATATTTCATAGGTTGGCCAGTTATCTGTGTCAGCACTTTTTTGCCACTTAGAATCCCAGATTGCATTTTTATCACTGCGCTTTTCGACATAATTTTCTTTAATCTTAAGAGAAAAAGTTAACGGACCATAATTCAAACTAACACTATTATGATTTTTCTTCCATTTTCGTATAGATAAGCTTTTTGGAAGATTCAAATTTACCAAATCTCCATTTGACCATTTACGATTAACCCTTAAGTATTTTCCTTTCTCAGTTTTTACTTTAATTTTTTTTCCGTTTATGAAAATCTCTGAATTTTCAGCCCAAGATGGAATTCTAAAGTAAATAGGAAAAACATCCGATTTATCCATTTTGAATTCAAATAATAGGTCATCATCAAATGGGTATTTTGTTTTATTATTTATTGAAATTTGAGTATTATCCCCAACTTTTGCATTTACAATTGATGGAGCATATACAACTGCGGCCAATCCGTTGTCGGGAGTAGCCATCCACAGGTTTTCAGTAAAATAGGGCCATCCTTGTGTATGATTGTGCTGACAGCATCTGGAACTAAAAGGGTTAAAATTTAAGAAGGGTCCCCAGTTTGCAATACCTGGGCCATGACTTTCTGAGTCACTTAAAACCATGTTCGGACTTGTGATGTATCTAACAGCTTTAAAGTCTGGAGAGACGGTAGCTGGATACGAATTAAAAGCTATCTCTTCTAAATGATCTGCCCAAAAAATATCTCCAGTTATTCTTAGTAAATGCTCATCGGAATTCATTTGTTCGACAACACCACAAAGCTCAATTCCCTGTCTCGGGTCATCATAACCGGGTCTAGCATTTTCATCACCTCCAAACATCCCACCCGGGACTTGACCAAAATTGTCTCTTACAATATTGAAATTCTCATAGGTTGCATTCAGGTATTTTTCATCTCCATTTAAAAGGTAATATTGAGCCGGAGTTCTAAATCCTTGGGCAATATTTACATTATGCCAATCAATAAGGTCTGTAAACCAATCCGAAAATTCCACTCCCTCTCTTTTATCTTTAGGATTTTTTATATCATTTAAGTCGTGTCCTCTACTTGTCCATGGCGCGGTTCTTCTGTATACCTTTTCAGCAAGTTCCAACAACCATTTTTCTCCAGTCCTATTATACAACCATATAACACTGTGTAAATTATCACCTCCACGAATTCTATCCCAATAATACTTACCTGAAAGAAGTTCTTCTTCTTCAATATCAAGTTGAAATTTAAAATAGTTTGTCATAAGATCAATAACCCTCTGGTCATTAGAAAATTCATAATAAGATTGGAGACAATAAAGCATAATCATATTGGGCCAAAAATCGATTGCTTTTCTTTTTTTCTTATCTAGTTCCCTAGTCCTCACATCCAAGGTGCCTGAAACATAAGGCTCAGGTCCAAAATAACCATCTTCCCGCTGACTATTGATAACGGATTCAATCCATATTTTAGACTCATCAATCATTTCTTTATCCTCGGTGATGTATCCAATATTTGCATAACCTTTTAACCAGTATGGTACTTCTTCCCACCCCCACTTACCTTCACCACTTTTAGAAAGCCATGCGTTATCTTTTTTGTCTAGCCAGGCGCTTATTTTTCCCAAATTTCCCGTAAGGCCATTTTTTTGTCTAATAAAATATTCTAAAAGCCAACCTTTGGGCTTCACAGATCCCACCGGTAATTTTATTAGTTTACTTGGTTGCAAAGGGGCTCTATTGCTAACATAATATTTATTTGTTTCCTTGGTAGCTATCGAATCAATTACAGATATATCATCATTACAGCCCAAGAATGTAAATGAAATTAATAGAATAAAGTTTTTTTGAATTATAAACTTTTTCATAGATGGACTAGTTTTTGGATTTATATTGCTGTATTTACGTTGAGATTAATAAATGTAAAAAAAACATTTAAGATTGCAAAGTTAATTCTAAATTCAAACTTTACGAGAGGAAATTAATTCTTAGATTTTTCTTCTGAAAGGGTGGGTTTTTGATATTTTTGAAAAGGCTGATATAAAAGATCTTTAATTTTGCTGTTTTTCTCTTCGTTAGGAAATACGTCGACCCCATATTTAATTTTTTCTCTTTCATAATAAATAAATGTACCAAAAATTCTGTCCCAAATTGAAAATATATTTCCATAGTTCTTATCTGTGTAGGGGAGCCTATAGTGATGATGAATTTTATGCATATCTGGAGAAACAAATATGTAGCTAATCATCCTATCAAGTTTTTTTGATAGCTTGATGTTAGCATGAGTGAATTGAGTAGAAATTATAGACAAAGATTGATAAAGCATAACTACACCAATAGGTACACCAGAAACAAAAACTCCTAAAACGGTAAATGTAAATCTAATTAAACTTTCCAAAGGATGGTGTCGATTTGCTGTTGTTGTGTCAACCTTATGATCACTATGATGAACCAAATGAATCATCCAAAGAGGTTTTACATTGTGTTCTACGTAATGGGCTAAATAAGCGCCAACAAAATCCAATAACAATATCCCTAAAATAACTTTAATCCATAATGGAAAATTATATAAATGTACAAGGCCAAAATTGTTATTTGAAACCCAATCTGAAGACTTTAAAAGAAGAAAAGCTAAACTGAAATTTATTAGGATAGTTGTAAATGTGAAAAAAAAGTTTGGAATCGCATGTTTTAGTTTGTTGTAACTAAACCTAAATAATGGAATTGACCCTTCCAACATCCAAAAAAAAGTAATACCTCCAACTAAAATTATAGCTCTGTGAAGAGATGGTATAGTGTCGAAATAATTTATAATTGCTTCTACCATATTATTTAAACTAACAAAATTAACTAGCTGATTTAATTTTTCAAACTAAAACACTAATAAAAACTATAATAAATCAAATTGATAAGTATATTTTATAGAAAAAATGCTATCATTAATTTCATCAAACCAATCCAAATCTCTAACAATATTGTAAACTATAAAGAGTCCTGTATTTGCTGTTTGTAACCAACCAAATCTTGCATTTATTGAAGTTACGTTAGTTATATTATTTCTTTGAATCAGGGATTGGATAAAAATTTTTGGTGTAAACTGGTAACTTAACCGTAATCCTGCAATTATTGAATTTAAATTTTCTTTATCCTGAAATACAAGTCTAGTATAATTATAATTTAAATCCGCGTTAAATTTATTTCCTAAACTTAAATTCATTGAGTTTATAAATTGAGTTCTTCTGCCCCCATAATAACCACCGATATAAGTTTTATTATACCAAAAAAAGTTTTTGTTTGGATTAGTTTGAGCAACAAATTGAAGCTCACTATGAGAGTAATCGCCATTTCCGATTTCTATGTTTGATATTGAAAATGAAGAATAAACCACCTCCCGTGTAAAGTTTACACCAGTATGAATTTCAAAGCCAGAAGGCCAAACCCAGTGGTTATCAACATGGAGATAATCAGAAAGTAAGTCTCTATTTGTTTTGTAAAAAGTTCTTCTATAGATATGAGGTCTTATTTCGAATAAAGGACCTTTTTTACCCGTACGAATTGTTTTCCAAATTAAAAACTCTGGTTTATAGTATGCATTTCTTTGTAAAAACCCAACTT
>PBVB01000041.1 GCA_002728075.1 Flavobacteriaceae bacterium | reverse complement strand
TTTATCAAAAAATAAAAATTTCTCAGGAACTGTAAAATTTATTTTTCAACCTGCAGAAGAAGGTTATCCTGAAGGAGAAACAGGTGGTGCTTCTTTAATGGTAGAAGAAGGAGTATTAAAAAATCCTGACGTGGATGCAATTTTTGGATTACATATTAGCTCCGGTCTTCATGTTGGAAAAATTGAATANAAACCTGGGGGAGCTATGGCNTCTTCTCAAAGGTTTGTCATTGATGTTATAGGAAAACAGTCTCATGGTTCATCTCCATGGATGGGTGTTGATCCAATTGTTGTTTCTGCCCAAATAATAAACGGTTTNCAAACTATCATAAGTAGAAATAGCGAATTGACTAAAGAAGGCGCAGTTGTTTCTGTAGGTTCAATCCATTCTGGAATAAGATTTAATATTATTCCAGAAAGTGCTCAAATGATAGGGACAATTAGAACACTAGATAAGGGGATGAAAGAATTAATTAACAAGAGAATGTCAGAGCTGGTTGAAAATATTTCCANNGCTTATGGTGCTTCTGCAAANTTAAAAATTACAGAAGGAGCNGCTATAACCTANAATGATCCTGCTTTGACAGAAAAAATGCTTCCTACTTTGAAGAGAGTAGCTGGTGAAAAAAATGTGATTTTGTCAAAAGCACAAACTGGGGCTGAGGATTTCTCTTACTTTCAAGAAAAAGTACCGGGTTTATATTTTTTCCTTGGAGGTACTCCTACATCTGTTTTGGAAAAAGATGCACCATCTCATCACACGCCAGATTTTTATGTTGATGATAGCGCATTAATTCTTGGGGTGAAGACGATGACTAATTTAGCACTGGACTTCCTAAAAAATTAGAATTCAATAGTTTCGTCATTTTAGAATTTTAATAGGGTTTACAATAATTGTTTGTATTTTTAGATATGGTTAGAAAAATTGTTTTAATTCTTTTATCGTTAATATATTCAATTGAAAAATCTCACTCTCAAGATTATTTTCCTGAAAATGATGGTGTGAAAACATCGAATCAACCCTATAATGTTTTTATTAATGCTACAATTATAGTTTCTCCAGACAAAAAAATAGAAAAAGGTATTTTAATTGAGAGAGATGGTATAGTTGTTGAAGTGGGAAAAAACATTGAAATACCAAAAAATTCAGTTTTACATGACAAAACAGGTCAATATATTTATCCTTCTTTTATTGATTTATATTCAAATTTTGGAATAAGAAAAGCAGAAAGTTCCTCAAGAACAGGAAGAAGTTCGCAGTATAATCCTAATAGAGAAGGGTTTTATTGGAATGATCATATTTTAAGTGACTACAACTCNATTAATGACTATAGTTTTGATCCAGTTAAATCAAAAAAATTAAGANAGGCGGGNTTCGGAATTGTAAATGCNCATCGAGAAAATGGTATCCATAGAGGAACAGGTTCTTTGATCGCTCTTAGTGACATTCATACTGACAACTACCGAATTATTAAAAGTAAGTCCACAGAATTTTATTCATTTAAAAAAAGTATTAATTCGGCTCAATCCTATCCCACCTCAGTTATGGGCGCTATGGCTCTTTTAAGGCAATTTTTTTTGGATATAGAATGGTATGAGCAAAAAAGTTCCAATTCTAAAGATATTTCGATAGAGGCTGCAGTACAAAACAAAAACTTACCTAAAATTTTTGAAAGTGGTGGGAGACTAAATTTAATGCGGGCACTTAAAATTGGAAAAGAGACAAATCAAAGATTTACTGTAGTTGGTTCTGGATTTGAATATTTAGATTATAAGAGAATTAAATCATACGGCAATACTATTGTTGTACCTATTAACTTCCCAAAACCTTATGACGTTTCGGATTCTGAATTAAATGAAAAATTAACTTTAAACCATTTAAAAGAATGGAATCAGGCTCCATCAAATCTNTCTGTCTTAGAAGAAAATGGTCTGGATTTTGCAATAACCTCAAAGGGTCTTGAAAATATTTCCGATTTCATTAAAAATATTAAAAAAGCGGTAGCATATGGTCTATCGGAAAAAGGGGCATTGATGTCACTTACAAAGATTCCTGCAAAAGTTCTTAAAATGGATCAAAAAATAGGTGAACTAAAAAAAGGATTTTATGCAAATTTCCTAGTCNCATCTGGTCCTATTTTTAGAGANGAAAGTNTTATTTACGAAAATTGGGTTATTGGAAAGCAACATNTANTAACTCCTAATGATNTAGTTNTAAATTTAGATATTTCAGATGAAGATTTATTNGAATATTTAGAAAAGGCTGAAAAGGCTGGCTATTCAATAGAAGAGTTAAAAAACATTGCCAANTTTAACGGATTATCTTCTGAAGAGATAAAAACATTAGGAAGACGACTATCTAATGCAAAGAAAGAACTTGAATTAAAAGATGAAGTTCTTAACAAAATTGAACCAAAGAAAAAATTTCCTGTTTTGCCAGTTACCTTTCCAAATACAGCATATGGCTTCAAAGAAAAACCAAAATATTCAAACATGGTTTTTAAAAATGTAACAGCTTGGACTAATGAAAAGGAAGGAATTCTTAAGAATGTAGATGTTTTAATTTCAAATGGCAAAATTAAAAAAATTGGAAAAGACATAGAAACTCCCAAAACCCATTTTGATTTGGATTGTACTGGTAAGCATTTGACAGCAGGTATAATAGATGAACATTCTCATATTGCTGCTTCATCAATAAATGAAGCTGGTCAAAACTCTTCTGCTGAAGTATCGATTGAAGATGTCATTGAACCCGATGACATATCAATTTTTAGAAGTTTAGCTGGTGGAGTAACCACAGCACAGATTTTACACGGTTCTGCAAATCCTATTGGAGGTCGTTCTGCAATAATCAAGCTCAGATGGGGAGAGTCTGATGAGAAAATGATTTTCAAAAATTCAGATAAATTTATAAAGTTTGCTCTTGGAGAAAATGTAAAACAGTCAAATTGGGGAAGTTATTCTAGGTTTCCTCAGACCAGAATGGGAGTAGAGCAAGTTTTTGTTGATTACTTTAATAGAGCATTGGAATACGGAGAAAAATGGGAAAATTACAACTCTCTTTCAAAAAAAGCTAAGGGGGCATTTGAAAAGCCTAGGAAAGATATTGAGATGGATGTATTATTGGAAATTTTAAAAGGGAAGAGGTTTATTACATGTCATTCATATGTTCAAAGCGAGATTAATATGCTTATGAAAGTCGCGGAAAATTTTGGGATTCGTATAAATACTTTCACCCATATTTTGGAAGGATATAAATTAGCAGAAAAAATGTCTCGTCATGGTGTAGGAGGCTCAACCTTTTCAGATTGGTGGGCTTATAAGTATGAAGTTATAGATGCGATTCCGTATAATGGGCCAATTATGACTGAGGCTGGAGTTACCGTTGCTTATAATTCAGATTCATCGGAGGTAATTAGAAGACTAAATCAAGAGGCTGCAAAAGCCGTAAAATATGGTGGTTTAAGTGAGGAGGAGGCTTGGAAGTATGTCACACTAAACCCTGCGAAGCTCTTACATATAGATGATAGAGTTGGAAGTTTAAAAGAGGGTAAAGATGCAGATTTAGTCTTATGGTCAGACAACCCATTGTCCATCTATGCTAGCGCTGAAAAAACAATTATAGATGGAAAAATATATTACGATAGTAGCAAAATACCATCAATTATAGAGGAAATGAAAATTGAAAAAGAAAAAATTATTGATCAAATAAAATCTGCAACGAATGGAGGTAAAAATTTGCAACCAATTGAGTCTAGTTCAAATAAAGAGTTTTTTTGTGAAACAGTAGATAATTAAAAATGAAGAAAACAATTATACTTTTTTTTATTTCTCAATTCCTGATTATTGGACAGCAAACTCCAGGTAATGGTCAATTTGAAAGTATGTTAATGGAAAACGCTATCATTCATATAGGAGATGGTTCAATCATAAAGAGGGGTTACGTTGGATTTAACGATGGAAAAATTAATTACGTTGGAGAAACAAAACCTGAAAATAATTATGACAAATCAATCAATACTAATGGAGCTCACTTGTATCCAGGACTGATTGCATTAAATTCAACTCTAGGTTTAGCTGAAATCGACGCAGTAAGGGCTACTAGGGATTATGATGAAATAGGTCCTTTTTTGCCACATATTAGCTCTTCTATAGCCTACAATGCTGAGTCTAAAGTGGTAGAGAGTATGAGAATGAATGGTGTTCTTATTACTCAAACAACACCAAGAGGAGGTGTTATAAGTGGAAAATCTTCTATAATGCAACTTGATGCCTGGAATTGGGAAGATGCCCTGATTTTTAAAAATGTAGGGATTCATTTAAATTGGCCTTCACCTTACACTTACAAAAGAGTTAGCTCTGGTAAAAGGACAATAGAAAAAAATAAAAACTACAATAAAAAAGTAAAAGAAATTAAAGATTTTTTTAAAAGTTCTAAATCTTATTTACCAAATCCAAAACCAATAAATCTAGAATATGAGGCGATGAGAAATTTATTTAATGGCAATGAAATAGTTTTTCTTCATGCAAATTCATCTAAACAAATTCAAGACGGAATAACTTTTTTAAGTTCGCTCAAAATCAATAAGATTGTATTAGTCGGTGGAATATATAGCTACAAGCAGATTGACTTATTGATTAAAAATAAAATTCCTGTGGTGCTGAAACACCCCCACAATTTACCTTCTTTTATTGATGAAGATCCTAAACTAAGATTTCGAAATGCAAAAAAATTAATTGACTCTGGGCTTTTAGTCTCAATAGATGTAAGTGGAAGTATGGAAAGAATGAATTCCAGAAACCTTCCTTTCTATGCAGGAAGCTTCGCAGCATACGGTGTAGAAAAAGAAAATGCTTTAAGTATGATAACTCTTAATGCAGCTAAAATTTTAGGAATTAATAAAGATTATGGTTCAATAAAAGTAGGAAAAAGTGCAACGTTTTTCATTTCAAAAGGAGATGCTTTGGATATGCGATCAAATATATTAGACTATGCTTTTATAGATGGGAGAGAAATATCCTTGGAAAGTCATCAAACCAAATTATGGAAAAGATACTTGCAAAAGGTAAGGAATAGTAAAAAAGAATTTAAAGTTAAGTGACTTGAACAAGATTGATGAATTGTTTTTGAGTTCTCTCAAGGATGCATTTAAATCTGTAATTAATTCGTCAAATTCACATTCCGTTGAGGAGATTCGTTCGTTATCATCAAAAAAAATTCGAGAAGCTTTTTCTAAAACAAAATACGAAATTCATGGCTCTGAAAATTTACCAAGTAAAGGAAATTTAATATTTATTTATAATCATTTAAACAATCATCCGCTTTATTCAGTAGCTGAAAATTTTCAAATAACATTAGATAGCCATTTTATTAGTTCAATGGTTATTGATAGATATTACAATAATCCAGGAATCAGGGTTTCCAGACTTTCATTACCCAATGAAAAATTTCATAAAAATTACTATGATAAGCTCGATTATATTAGGGTTTACGCTAAAAATTTTATTCCAAAAAATATAAATGATACTCAAGTAAAAAGCATAAATAAAAAGTTTTATGAAAAAGCATCAAAATATTTAAAACAAGGGAATTGTCTAGTGCTAAGTCCTGAGGGGGCATCGTATTCAACTGAAGAATCTCCTGGTGTTTTTAAAAAAGGTTTATTTAAACTCCTTTCGAAGTTATCTATCCCCACTATTGTGGTCCCAATCGTAACACTCAATTTTGATAAACTTGCATCAAAATCTATTTTTAAATGTGAGATAAAAAAACCCATCAAATATAAGAGTCATCTTTCAAACAGTGATATAGAAATTGAAAGCAGTAAGCTAAATAAAAAATACAAATCATGGGTTAATAAAATGAAACTTTACGACCATGATTTTTCTTTTGAAATCAAAAATCTATTATCTAAAGTAGAAGAAAATAAAAAGATGGAAGCGCCAATAATTTTTTACGGTAGTTCTACTATTCGATTATGGAAATCTTTAAATGAAGACTTTAAAGATGTAGATGTAATTAATCTAGGATTTGGTGGAGCGTACATTGATTCATTATCAAAAAACTTTAATCGTCTGATAAATTTTTTAAATCCCAAAGCAATTGTAATTTATTTGGGAGGCAATGATCTCAATTTAAGTTTAAGTCCCGACGAAGTAATTTTTAAAATTAAAAAGTTTGTTGAGAAAATTAATAAGAAATATCCTAACACTAATATTGGATATATTACTATCAAACCTTCTGTTGAAAGGAAAAACAAATTGTCAGATATTAAAAAAATAAATAAAGGGATTAAATTAATCGCAAATGATTTCCCTAATCTTGTCTATATTGACGTTTACAATAAACTTTTGGATAAAGGGAAAGTCACTTCGAAATTTCTCCTTCAGGACGGCCTTCATCTAAATAAAGAAGGATACAAGGTTTTGACTAGAGCTGTCAAAGAGAAGATTAAAATGTAGATATTTATTTTGGCCTTGCGTACTTAAATCTCTTAATAGTTTTGGGTAATGCGTAAGCGTCTAAACCATTTACGGTTACAACATTACCTTTCGAAAGTTCCACCCATCCATCATTTTGCAATAAACCCTCTTTTATAAAAATAATTTCAATTGATGCTACTATCATGGAACATCCATTTTCCTTTAAGTAATATTCATTTAAATATTTACACCCTAGCTGTACTGCCGAATCTTTTACAAAAGGAGCTTTCCAGTTATTTTTATATTCAGATTGAAAACTGGTTTTATCGAATTCGGATATATCTTCATCGTACTTAGCACTAGTGTGATGTGCATCACCTATTTTATCCTTACTAATATGATTTACGGTAAAAATTTTCTTTTCCTTAATATTCTTATATGTATTTCTAGGAACAACATTTGGCCTGACAAAAAAACTCAAAAGAGCAGGATTACTCCCTAGATGAGTAATTGAACTAAAAATTGCCACATTTTCCACCCCCTTTTTAGATATAGTTCCAAGTAAATTGGCAGATTTATAACCAGTAATACTATTAATTAAATTTATTCTGTAGATTTTGTTTAATGAATCTAGANTTTCAGAACTGANGAAATCCACTTATATCAATTTGTTTTTAAAATTCTTTTTGACGAAAGATAAATTAAAACGGAGCAAAAAAGCATCAAAACTGAGGGGAAATATTTAATNGCAGGGTCAGAAATTTTAAAATGAAAATAAATAGCACCCGTCATCAAAATTGCCATTAGAAGCGACGAGTAAACAGAAATCTTGGTTTTAAAAAGTCCAATTATCAAACCTACACTAGCGATAATTTTTAAAGTACCAATCAAGTATAACATATTAGTATCAAGACCATACACAGCAAACTCTTCAATCATATTGGTAGCATTACCTCCTCTGTAGGGTGTCTCTTTATCAAATCGAAATAGCCATACATTCGTAACCAAAATAGAAACGAATAATGAAACGCAGATATATAAAACCTTGAGCATAAAAACCTATTTTACATAAAAATAATGTATGTAACGATAATATACTACAATAAGAAGCTAAAAATATTTAAAATTTAAATTTTTAATATTGTAATATGATTAAAAACTTATCATACAATTCAAAAAAAATCAATGCACTCTTATTAGAACTTGCCGGAAGACCTTTTTCATTTATAGAGAGATTAAAATTAGGAGGTATTGGTTCAAATAAGTTAGTGATAGCAGATGCATCAAAAGAAATCGTAGAACTACTAAGATTGGACAATAATGTTAATTATTGCAACATTGAAATAAGAAAAAATGGCTTAATAATCAGATTTAGATCATTACTAGAAACCTACGGATTGATAATTCCTTACTACAAATTGATTATTTATAAAGGAGAATCAAATATATATTCGTTATACAAGGACACAAGCTATATCAAGTTTTTTGTGGATAATAAAAGTACTTCTCTTTTTATGAAAAAAATTATTAGATTAAAAACTGATTATCTGAATAAAACTGGATTAAATTAAGTTTCAATTCTTCTAGTCGCAATTGTATTTAGCTACAATTAAACCATCTGATTTTCTAACTTCAATAATTTTATCAAAATCCTTTAGGTGAAGAAATGCGAAATCATCACCTGATATAAATCTGTGAGGATAATTATATAGATAATTGTAAATTAATGACTCTCCAACGTCAGGCTCAAGATTGGGTCCATCATGATATGCAAGATTGTAGTTTATACCATTTACTTCATTACAAAAAAAAGAATAATTTGAATTTTGAAGTGTACCGGTGGTTGACGAACTGCCGTAATTTATACCAACATATATTGGTCCAGTTTTTAGACGATTCAAATTTGCAAAATTATTAGTTTGATTAGTTATAGAAGGATTATTTGATCTATCAAATATTGATGAATTTGTAGCCGGTTCGACTGTAATAATTTCCAATCCTTTGACATGACCTGTAATTGGAAGACCTAGTCTGAAAGTTCTATTACCAATATTAACTATACTTGATGGAGTATTTGAAATCAGTGTAGCTAAACCTCCATTTTGATCGATAGATAAACTAAAATCACCCTCTGATAAACTATTTTCATCCACATCCGTAAATGCCTCCTCGTTAAACTTAATCTCAATGTATGAATTATCATCAGCAATTACAGTTTCCACAATGTATGGAGCTAACTTATCAAAAAGACGAACTCTGTTTAAATTATTTGTTTGGATTATTCCAAAACTTCCTGCACAATTATAAATTGATCTTGGACTTAATACTGGATTAATACTCACAATTTCATCTCCGGTTGGAGTTCCTACCAAGCTGAATGTTAATTGATAAGTTAATTTTGACGCACTATTATCAATTGGAGTTCCATCATCCCAATACCAACCACCAGAGGGTTCTGAATAATCTACAGATGAGTCATCTTGAGATAAACCAATCCATGTATTTGCGACTCCTGCTAAATTTGCATAACCGGGAACTAAAAATTGATATTCTTCTACAGAATTGTAAACTAGCAAATCACCTCCAGCATTTTGTGCTTTTAATTTTTCAGCTGTCCACGAACCTGAAGAGTTGGATCTGTAATAAGAGTGTGCACAGCTCGATCCGATAGGCCAAGATACGATGTAGGTGTAACCAGGTATGACTTGCTCGTTAGGATTAATTATTTCTAAAACTCCCGCTAGATTGTTTCCATTAGGTAAATCATTTAATCTACCAGTTCCGACATGTTGAGCATAATTTTCCTGAGAATCAATACCGGGATCACAACAATCATTCGGTTCTGCTGGATTCCAAAANGGCACAAAGTTATAATTCCCTAATTTTGTAATTGTAAGTGGTGTATTTGAACCTAAGGTTGCATTTCNCCCCGATAATGAAAGAGTAAAATCTGAAACTTCAATACATGTCAAAGANNTGCAGCTCGAATTTGAGTAAATTTCTTCGTCAAAAACTATATTAATCCTTAAGTTATCATTTGTTATTGTGCTTCCCGTAATTGANGAAAATTGTGAATATGAAAAATGCATTATTATTAGAAANAAAATATTTAAAATTTTATTTCTAGATACTTTTACAATCATTTATTTAAAAAAAATCTTTNANATCTTAAAACTNAANNTATAATGTAATTGAAAAATAAAGTTTTTTTTTAACAATGTATATTTGAATATGGAAAATTCTTANGGTCTTTCAGATTTGTTGGCTCTAAAAAGAATAGATGCTTTTACCTTTGTAGGAAAAAACTATAAAACTTTTTGGAAAAGAGTTTANGGTGGTCAGGTTTTNGCACAATCNNTACANGCTGCAAATCANACAGTTANNAGNGANAGGTANGTACACTCTCTTCACGGATATTTTATTTTGGCGGGAGANATANAGNTTCCAATTGANTTTAAAGTTGAAAATTTAAGAGATGGTAAAAGTTTTAATACCAGAAGAGTTACAGCTTATCAAAAAGGGAAGGCGATTTTTGTCCTTAGTGCTTCATTTCAAATTGATGAAATAGGTTTGAGTCAATTTGAAAAATCACCAGCTGCATTCAATCCAGAAAATCTTATACCGGATAGTGAGCTTTTAAAAAAAACCAAAGTAATTCCTGGTAAAATAAAAAAATATTTACTATCTCGTCATCCTTTTGCATTTGAATTTAGACCAGAAATAGATTACGATAAATCAATTGATTATAAAAGTACTAGGAATATATGGTTTAGGTTAAAAAATAAAACAAATCTTACCAGAAATCAGCAGTACGAGTTTTTAGCATACGCAGTCGACTACGACTTACTTATAATGTCTGTAATAAGCCACTTTCATAACAAATACAATAATCCGGTACAGACGGCTAGCTTAGACCACGCTATGTGGTTTCATAGAAAATTTGATGTAAACAACTGGCTTATGTACTCAATGAAAAGTCCAAATATTTCTGGCTCTAGATGTTTAGGCAAAGGATATATTTACGATCGAGAGGGTTTATTAGTAGCAACTGTAGTGCAAGAAGGTTTAGCTAGAATTTTAAAATAGAAAAATGATTGAAGATTTAGTTTTAAAATTCTTTAAAATCTACTAAAGGTGATAACAGATAAAGGTGTTTTTTTTAATTCAAATACTGGGGTCTGTGGTAGCCAAAATTTCTTCAAAAAAAATTAATTAAAATTGGCACAATTATTAGAAAATTTTGTAAATTCGCACCTCTTAAACAATTTCAAAATCCTTAAAATATGGCTAAAGAAAATTTTGATCGGTCAAAACCCCACTTAAATATTGGTACAATTGGCCACGTAGATCACGGTAAAACAACCTTGACAGCTGCTATTACGAAGGTTCTAGCAGATGCAGGATTATCTGAAGCTCAAAGCTTTGATCAAATAGACAACGCTCCCGAAGAAAAAGAGCGTGGTATAACAATTAACACATCACATGTCGAATATCAAACGGAAAATAGACATTATGCACACGTTGATTGCCCCGGACACGCAGATTATGTAAAAAACATGGTTACAGGTGCTGCTCAAATGGATGGAGCAATTCTTGTAGTTGCGGCCACTGATGGTCCAATGCCCCAAACTAGAGAACACATACTTCTTGGAAGACAAGTCGGAGTGCCCAGAATTGTTGTTTTTTTAAATAAGGCTGATATGGTTGATGATGAAGAACTCCTTGAATTAGTTGAAATGGAAGTTAGAGAGCTTCTTTCATTCTATGAATATGATGGTGATAATACTCCAGTTATTTTGGGTTCCGCTCTTGGTGCATTAAATGGTGAACAAAAATGGGTTGAAACGGTAACTAAATTAATGTCTGAGGTTGACAATTGGATTGAACTACCCAAAAGAGATATTGACAAAGATTTTCTAATGCCTGTCGAAGATGTTTTCTCTATAACTGGTCGTGGAACTGTTGCAACAGGAAGAATCGAAACAGGAGTTGCTAATACTGGTGACGAAATAGATATCATTGGAATGGGTGCAGAAAAATTGAAATCAACAATTACTGGTGTTGAAATGTTTAGAAAAATATTAGATCGTGGAGAAGCAGGTGATAATACTGGAATCCTTTTAAGAGGAATTGAAAAAACTGATATCAAAAGAGGTATGGTGCTTTGCAAGCCAGGTTCAGTTAAACCTCATTCTAAATTTAAAGCTGAGGTTTATATATTAAAAAAAGAGGAAGGTGGAAGACATACCCCTTTCCATAACAACTACAGACCTCAGTTTTACGTAAGAACAACAGACGTAACAGGTAATATCAATCTTCCAAATGGTGTTGAAATGGTAATGCCTGGAGATAATGTATCGATTTCAGTAGATCTTATATCACCGATTGCCCTTAATGTTGGACTTCGATTCGCTATTAGAGAAGGTGGAAGAACAGTTGGTGCTGGACAAGTAACGGAACTACTCGATTAGTTCTTAAATTTTTAATTGTGTTTTTTTTTAACACTAAAATTTTAGATTTAAACGGGTTTAGCTCAGTTGGTAGAGCACTAGTCTCCAAAACTAGGTGTCGGGAGTTCGAGTCTCTCAACCCGTGCATTAAAAATGACTACGATTATTAACTATATAAGAAATTCATACGAGGAACTTAAAAACAACGTTTCTTGGACACCAAGAGCTGAATTGCAGAATCTTGTTTTGATTGTATTGGTTTTTTCTCTTTTATTTTCTTTAGCAATTTGGGGAGCTGATACAATTTTGTCNAGAATTGTAAAAATATATTTAAACATAATTAACGGNTAANTAAATGGCGGAAGTCGAAAATAAAAAATGGTATGTTGTAAGGGCTGTAAGTGGTCAAGAATCNAAAATTAAGGATTATATATCCNCNGANATTAATAGATTAGGATATGATANTCATNTAGAAGAAATTCTTGTACCTACNGAAAAAGTNATCCAATTTAGAAATGGTAAAAAGATAAATAAGGAAAAGGTTTATNANCCNGGATANATTATGATTAAAGCAGANCTGTCTGGAGAGGTACCTCATGTAATAAAATCTCTCACAAATGTGATCGGATTTTTGGGTGAAACTAAAGGAGGTGATCCTGTGCCTCTTCGACCTTCTGAAGTTAATAGACTTCTTGGTAAAGTAGACGAACTTGAGTTAACTAAAGAGCATATTTCAATTCCATATATTGTTGGAGAAAATATTAAGGTTGTTGATGGTCCATTTAATGGTTTTACCGGTTCTATCGAAAACGTAAATGAAGAAAAGAGAAAACTGCAAGTCATGGTGAAAATTTTTGGACGAAAAACNCCTCTAGAATTAAGTTATATGCAAGTAGAAAAAATTTAATTTAAATCAAATGGCTAAAGAAATTAATAAAGTTTTAAAATTACAAATTAGAGGCGGAGCTGCGAATCCCTCTCCACCAGTTGGTCCTGCTCTTGGAGCCGCCGGCGTAAACATTATGGAATTTTGCAAACAATTTAATGCTAGAACTCAAGAAAAACAAGGTAAAATTCTCCCAGTTGAAATTTCAGTTTATGTAGATAAGTCATTTGACTTTATAATTAAAACGTCTCCAGCTGCCGTCCAACTTTTAGAAGCTGCAAAAGTTAAGAAAGGTTCGTCTGAACCGAACAGAAATAAAGTTGCATCGGTTTCTTGGGAGCAAATTAAAAAAATAGCAGAAGATAAAATGGTTGATTTAAATGCATTTAAAATCGAATCAGCAATGAAAATGGTTGCAGGTACTGCTAGATCGATGGGTTTAAATGTCACAGGAAATTTTCCAAATAAAATTTAAACTATGGTGAAAATATCAAAAAAAAGAAAANCAATTAAGACTAAGTTGGATTTATCTAAAAAATACACTCTACAAGATGCCTCTTCTTTAGTCAAAGAAATTACCACAGTTAAATTTGATGCTTCTGTAGATCTTTCTGTACGATTAGGTGTTGATCCTAAAAAAGCAAATGAGATGGTAAGGGGTGTAGTAACACTTCCCAATGGAACTGGAAAAAATTTAAAAGTTTTAGCTTTGGTACCGCCTGATAAAGAAAATGAAGCTAAAGAAGCTGGTGCTGATATGGTAGGACTTGACGAATTCATAACAAAAATTAAAGGTGGATGGACTGACGTAGACGTAATTGTAACAGTTCCAACTGTTATGGTAAAACTTGGTCCACTTGGAAAAGTTTTAGGTCCTAGAGGATTGATGCCAAACCCCAAAACAGGTACTGTAACAATGGATATTAAAAAAGCAGTTTCAGATATTAAGGGAGGAAAAATAGATTTTAAAGTCGAAAAGGCTGGGATAATTCACGCTGCTATTGGAAAAGTTTCTTTTGAGTCAAAAAAAATATTTGAAAATGCAGAAGAATTCATCAAAGCAATTATTAAGTT
This sequence comes from Flavobacteriaceae bacterium, assembly GCA_002728075.1. GTDB lineage: Bacteria > Bacteroidota > Bacteroidia > Flavobacteriales > Flavobacteriaceae > TMED96. Next base: position 5,056 of record PBVB01000041.1, on the reverse strand, counting down.
AAAGCCGTCTTCTACCAAGGGGAATTATATCAAAAGTATTTTTATGTCATCTACAATGAGCCCATCAATATCAATTGATTATAAAATTTAATATTTATATATGACTAAAGAAGAAAAGCTTAACGAAATAAAAATTTTAACTAAAGATTTGTCGGAAGCATCTAATTTTTATTTGGCAGATATTGCAGGGTTAGATTCAAAATCTACTCTAGATCTAAGAAGAGCTTGTTTTAAATCAAACATTCGTATTTCAGTTGTTAAAAACACCCTTCTTAAAAAAGCTATGGAGGATAGTGGAAAAGAATTTGGTGATTTAAAGTCTATTCTTAAAGGTAATACCTCAGTCTTGTTTTCTAATCAAGGAAACACCCCTGCTAGAGTAATTAAAGATTTTAGAAAAAGGTCTGATAAACCTATTCTAAAAGGAGCTTTCATAGATGAGTCAATATATATTGGTGATGATAAAATAGATGTTCTCGCAGATTTAAAATCAAAAGAAGAATTAATTGGTGAAATTTTAACTTTGTTGTCGTCTCCAATTAACAATGTGTTATCATCCTTAAAATCAGGCAGTAATAAGATTGCTGGAATAATTAAAAAATTATCAGAGAAATAAACATAGTAAACAAATAAATAAATTAATAATAAATAAAAACATGGTCATGGCAGATTTAAAAGATTTCGCAGATAAATTAGTTGGTTTAACCGTTAAAGAAGTAAATGAATTAGCAAATATATTAAAAGAGGAACATGGAATTGAACCAGCTGCAGCTGCAGCTGTAGCTGTTCCAGCAGCAGGTTCGGCTGAAGGAGGCTCCTCAGCTGATGAAAAAACTGAGTTTAATGTAGTGTTAAAAGCAGCTGGAGGTTCAAAATTAGCAGTAGTTAAATTAGTTAAAGAATTGACAGGATTAGGATTGAAAGAAGCTAAGGATTTAGTCGACAATGCTCCATCTCCGATTAAAGAAGGAGTTTCCAAAGATGAAGCTGAAGGGATGAAAAAATCTCTCGAAGAATCTGGAGCAGAAGTAGAATTGTCATAAATTCTATATCAATTAACCTTTTTCAACTTTAACTAATATTTAGTGATGCACAATAATAAAAATAATAGATTCAGTTTTGCGTCTTCAAAACTCACAGCTGAATATCCGGATTTTCTTGACATTCAAATAAAATCTTTTCAAGACTTTTTTCAACTTGAGACAAAATCTGCCGAAAGAGCAGAAGAAGGTTTATTCAACACCTTCAAAGAAAATTTTCCAATCTCAGATACAAGAAATCAGTTTGTATTAGAATTTTTAGATTATTTCGTTGATCCTCCAAGATATTCTATTCAAGAATGTATTGAAAGAGGCTTAACTTATTCAGTTCCACTCAAAGCTAGACTAAAATTATTTTGTACTGACCCTGAACATGAGGACTTTGAAACTATAGTCCAAGACGTTTTCTTAGGGACTATTCCTTATATGACTCCTAGTGGAACCTTTATAATAAATGGAGCAGAAAGAATAGTTGTATCACAACTTCACAGATCACCTGGAGTTTTTTTTGGACAATCTTTTCATGCTAATGGAACTAAATTATATTCTGCTAGAGTAATTCCGTTTAAAGGTTCTTGGATTGAATTTGCAACGGATATTAATAATGTAATGTATGCATATATAGATAGAAAGAAAAAGCTACCTGTTACAACTCTTTTTAGAGCGATTGGATATGAAAGTGATAAAGATATTTTAGAGATTTTTGACTTAGCAGAGGAGTTCAAAGTAACCAANNCTGGAATAAAGAAAGTGATTGGAAGAAAACTTGCTGCNAGAGTTTTGAACACATGGCATGAAGATTTTGTTGACGAAGATACAGGTGAAGTGGTGTCTATCGAAAGAAATGAAATCGTAATTGATAGAGATACAGTCATAGAAAAAGAGCATATTAATCAAATAGTTGAGACAGGTGTCAAAACAATATTACTGCATAAAGTAGATGCTCATATGTCGGATTATGCTATCATTCATAATACATTACAAAAAGATCCAACAAACACAGAAAAGGAGGCAGTAGAACATATTTACCGACAATTAAGAAATGCTGAACCTCCTGACGAAGAAACCGCAAGAGGTATAATTGATAAGTTATTTTTTTCTGACCAAAGGTATAATCTTGGTGAGGTTGGTAGGTATAGGATGAATAAAAAACTTGGAAATGATATTGAATTAGATAAGCAAGTACTTACTAAGCAGGATATAATAACCATTATAAAATATTTAATCGAATTGGTAAATTCAAAAGCGGAAATTGATGATATCGATCATTTGTCAAACAGACGTGTTAGAACAGTTGGAGAGCAATTGTCAACACAGTTTGGGGTTGGACTTGCTCGAATGGCCAGAACTATAAGAGAAAGAATGAATGTAAGGGATAACGAAGTATTTACACCAATTGATTTGATAAATGCTAAAACTTTATCCTCTGTTATTAATACTTTTTTTGGTACAAACCAACTTTCACAGTTTATGGATCAAACTAACCCCCTTGCAGAGATTACCCATAAAAGAAGATTGTCTGCCCTTGGTCCAGGTGGATTGTCCAGAGAAAGAGCTGGCTTTGAAGTAAGGGACGTACATTATACACATTATGGGCGTCTTTGTCCTATAGAAACTCCTGAAGGGCCTAATATTGGACTTATTTCTTCTCTTGGTGTATTCGCAAAAGTTAATTCACTTGGGTTTATTGAAACCCCCTACAGAAAAGTTAATAACGGAGTAATCGATTTGAATAATCATGTTTATTTAAGTGCAGAGGAAGAAGAAAATAAATTGATTGCTCAAGCCAACATCCCTTTTTCAGATAAAGGAAAAATAACTGCTGAAAAAATNATTGTTAGGCAAGAAGCCGATTATCCTGTAGTAGATCCAAAAAATGTTCATTACACAGATGTTGCTCCTAATCAAATCGCGTCAATTTCAGCATCACTAATTCCTTTTTTGGAGCACGATGATGCTAATCGTGCTTTAATGGGATCTAATATGATGAGACAGGCAGTACCCCTTCTTAAACCCGAGGCCCCAATAGTTGGAACAGGGTTAGAAAGGCAAGTTGCTTCTGATTCTAGAGTTTTAGTTAATTCAGAAGGGAATGGTATTGTTGAATATGTTGATTCTGAAAAAATAATTATTAAATACGATTTTACAAAAGAAGAAAAATTGGTCAGTTTTGAGGAAGATGTTAAGGAATATAATCTAATAAAATTTAGAAAAACTAACCAAGGGACGTGCATTAACCTGAAGCCAATCGTTAAGAAAGGCGATAAGGTCACAAGGGGTCAGGTTCTTTGTCAGGGATATGCAACTCAAAATGGTGAGCTTGCTTTAGGAAGAAATATGAAAGTAGCTTTTATGCCTTGGAAAGGTTATAATTTTGAGGATGCCATAGTTATTTCTGAAAGGGTTGTTAGAGATGATATTTTTACATCTATTCATATAGATGAATANTCGCTTGATGTTAGAGACACTAAATTGGGTTCGGAAGAATTAACTAATGATATTCCAAATGTCAGTGAAGAAGCNACNAAGGANCTTGANGAATATGGAATGATTAGAGTAGGTGCTGAAGTTAATCCNGGNGATATTTTAATTGGTAAAATTACACCTAAAGGAGAATCAGACCCNACTCCGGAAGAGAAACTTCTCAGNGCNATCTTTGGAGATAAAGCAGGTGATGTTAAAGATGCTTCTTTAAAAGCTCCACCTTCTTTAAGAGGAATAGTAATTGACAAAAAACTATTCACTCGGTCAATTAAGGACAAGCGAAAAAGAAACCAAGACAAAATTGAACTTGATGAACTAGAGAAAAAATATGATAAAAAATTTAGCGATTTACACGCTATTATGGTTGAGAAACTTTTTACAATAGTTAATGGAAAAACTTCTCAAGGTGTTCAAAATGACCTAGGTGAGGAAGTTTTACCAAAGGGAAAAAAATATAGCCTTAAACTTTTAAACAAAGTAGATGATTTCACGCATTTAACTAAAGGGGTTTGGACGACCTCTTCAGAAACAAACAGATTAGTAGCTGATCTTATTCACAATTACAAGATTAAAGAAAATGATCTTCAAGGTTCGCTAAGAAGAGAAAAGTTTACTATAAGCGTTGGAGATGAGTTACCTGCTGGAATCAAAAAATTAGCTAAAGTATATATAGCTAAAAAAAGAAAATTGAAAGTTGGTGATAAAATGGCTGGTCGTCATGGTAACAAAGGGATTGTGGCAAGAATCGTTAGGCAAGAAGATATGCCCTTTTTGGAAGACGGTACACCTGTTGATATTGTGTTAAATCCACTTGGGGTTCCGTCAAGAATGAATATTGGTCAAATATATGAGACCGTTCTTGGTTGGGCTGGTCAAAAACTTAATGAAAAATTTGCTACACCAATTTTTGACGGTGCTAGCTCAGATGAAATAAACGAGATAATTGAAAGAGCTGGAATCCCCAAATATGGCCACACATATCTTTATGACGGTGGTACAGGAGAAAGGTTTGACCAACCAGCTACAGTAGGAGTAATATACATGTTAAAGTTAGGTCATATGGTCGACGATAAAATGCACTCTAGATCTATAGGACCATATTCACTAATTACTCAACAACCCCTGGGAGGAAAAGCTCAGTTTGGGGGTCAAAGATTTGGTGAGATGGAGGTTTGGGCCCTCGAAGCTTACGGTGCTTCAAGTACTTTACAAGAAATTTTAACTGTTAAATCAGATGACGTTTTAGGGAGAGCCAAAACCTATGAGTCTATTGTAAAGGGAGAATCATTACCTGACCCCGGGTTACCAGAATCATTTAATGTTTTAATGCATGAATTGAAGGGTTTGGGACTTGATATTAGACTAGAAGAATAAATAATAATTTTATAAAAAAGTTCATGAAAAGAGATAACGAAAATTTAACACAAAAAAAGTTTGACAAGATTTCAATAGGATTATCATCTCCCGAGGTTATTCTAAATCACTCTCGAGGTGAAGTACTTAAACCTGAAACAATTAATTATCGTACACAT
>PBVB01000040.1 GCA_002728075.1 Flavobacteriaceae bacterium | reverse complement strand
AAAAACTCACCCATGTGTGAAACATCAAAAACTCCTACACTATTTCTAACGCATCTATGTTCCTTTATAATACTCCCATATGAAATTGGCATTTCGTATCCAGCAAAATTTGTCATGTTAGCCCCTAGTGCCTTATGAATTTCATAAAGTTCGGTTTTCTTCATTTAAGTATCAATTTATCAAATTATAACTTAAGATTATATTTAAAATATCAGTTGTTTGATAATAAAAAACTTTTCAGCTCTTTATAGTTCTTTATACATGTTTTTTCTTTTTTCTTTTTCCTAAGTTTTAAAATTTTTTCAGGAATTCTTATTTTTTTTTCTATTGCATTCTCAACTGTTTCCAAAAACTTAATTGGATGAGCCGTTTCCAAAAAAACACCGATTTTCCGAGGATTATTTACTAAATATTTTTTAAGGCCTAAATATGCCGTTGAACCGTGAGGATCTAACAAATATTTTGATTTAAAATACAGTTCTTGCATTCCCGAAATAGTTTCTTTGTCAGAAAAGCTGTAGGCCGTCAATTCCTTTTTTAACTTTTGAAAATCATTGTTGTATAGCCTTAGAATTCTGACAAAATTACTTGGATCGCCAACATCCATTGCGTTTGTAATAGTGGATATAGTTTTTTGTTTTTTATATTCACCCGTTTTCATAAAGTTAGGAACAGTATCATTTTTATTTGTTGAGGCCACAAAATGATTAATAGGTAGACCCATCTTTTTTGCCAACATTCCTGCACATAAATTTCCGAAATTACCACTTGGAACAGAAAAAACCACTTCTAAATTTTCAATATTTAAATTTTTGTATGCTATAAAGTAATAAAGCATCTGAGGTATCAATCTTGCTATATTTATTGAGTTTGCTGATGTTAATATTAACTTTTCATTTAAATCCGAATCAAGAAAACTTTTTTTTACCATTTCTTGACATTCATCAAAATATCCATCAATTTCTAATGCCGAAACATTTTTGCCTAGAGTTGTTAGTTGTAATTCTTGAATTTCACTTACTCTTCCTTTTGGATATAGGATTACTACATCCACTCCATCAACTCCTGAAAATCCATTTGCAACAGCTCCCCCTGTGTCACCTGATGTTGCTACAAGCACAGTTACCTTGTTTTTAAAATTTTCAGCTTCAATAAAATAATTCATACAACCAGACATAAACTTTGCACCAACATCCTTAAAAGCCATTGTAGGTCCATGAAACAATTCCAAACTATATAAGTTTTTTTCAACTGATACAGTTGGAAAATCAAAATCAATAGTCTTTTTTATTATTTCAAATAAATTTTCTTTTGGAATTTCTTTTTTCGTGAAATTTCTAAGTACTTCATATGCCAATGAAGTGGTATTCATTTTTTTTAAATTTTTCCAAAAATCATTACTCAGTTTATCGATTTTAGTTGGAAAATAAAGGCTCTTGTCTGGAGCTAATCCTTTAAATAATGCCTCTTTAAAACTTACAATGTCTTTACTATTTCCTAAGCTTAAATACATTATTAATTCATTATTTTAATTCCATGTGTATTAATCTTAGACAAGATTAAATTATAATTAATATTTTTTTTATCAGTTATTTTTTTAATAGTTTCTAAAGTTAAAGATGCATTTTTTGCACCATTACAAATTGAAAAAACTGATGGACCGGCACCAGAGATTCCTGATCCAAGAGCATATTTTGATGCACCATCTACAATCTCCTTATAGTTGGGTATAAGCTTTATTCTTTGTGGCTCTATAATAACGTCTTTGATGGTTTTAGATAATAATTCATAATTTTTTGAATATAATGAAGCTATAAACCCAGCTAAATTAGCCCATTGAACGATTGCTTTTTCCAATTTAATATCTTTATTAATTAATGATCTCGCATCTTTAGTTTTTAATTCAATTAGTGGATGAGTAATTACAACGTGTAGTTTTTCTAAAGCAGGAAGGGTAATAATATCTAATGGATTCAGTGATCTAACCAACGTAAATCCACCATAAATGACAGGTGATAAATTATCAGCATGTTTTGATCCACTAGCGATTTCTTCACCGTACATTGCAAATTCTACAAGCTCTAGCTTTGAGAATTTATTTCCAGTTAATTGATTAATTGCAAAAGCTATACCAGCTGCACTAGCAGCACTACTTCCAATTCCACTTCCAGGTTTTATGTTTTTTGTAATTTTTATTTTAAAGCCATATTTAAAATTTAATTTTTTAATCATTGCAAATGCAACAGCACCACAAACATTTTCTTTAGGATTAGTTGGAATTGATTTTTCATTGATAATTTCAATATCTAAACCTTGGCTTTTTTTTATTTCAACTGTCATTTCATCACAAGGCTTTTCAAGACAAAACCCTAAGACATCAAATCCACAAGAAACATTAGCAACTGATGAAGGGACACTAATGGTTATTTTACTCATCTTTTTCCTATTCTAATTATGTCTCCAAAAATACCTGAGGCAGTTACAGCCGCACCGGCTCCAGCTCCTTTAACTATAAGAGGATTGTCTTTATATCTTGATGTGTAAAAAAGAATGATATTGTCGCTACCTTCTATATTAAAAAAATCATGTCCTGGATGAATTTCTTTTAAACCAACTTTAGCCTTACCTTCATTTAGTCTTGCTACATATTTGAGAGATGCTTTATTGGATCTAGCACTTTTTAAATATGAATTAAAATGTGATGAATATTTTTTAAGTGATTTTAAAAATAAATCGGTTTCTTTTATATCGTGAACATTTTTAGGNAGGAATGAATCTATTTCAACATCACTGAGTTCAATNTCAAGNCCACTTTCTCTTGCAAGAATTAAAATTTTTCTTGCCACATCGATTCCACTTAAATCTATCCTAGGATCGGGTTCTGTTAGACCTTTTTTCATTGCCTCTTCAACGATTTTATAAAATGAATCCTCTATCCTAAAATTATTAAAAATATAATTCAAACTGCCTGATAAAATTGCTTCAATTTTTATTATTTGGTCGCCTGACGCAATTAAATTTGAAAGAGTATCAATTACAGGTAAACCAGCTCCAACATTTGTTTCAAAAAGAAAAGGACTATTAAATTTTCGAGACACGGTTTTAAGTGTTTTATAGTTTATGAAATTGTCTGCACAGGCAATTTTATTACAAGTAACAACTCCAATGTTGTTTTCTAAATATCTTTTATATTCAAGTGAAACTCTCTCATCAGCGGTGTTGTCAATAAAAATGCTGTTTCTAAGATTTAGCCGTTTTACTTTTTCAAATAAATCATTGAGATTTGTTTTTTGAGCCTTATCTAGTTTTTTTCTCCAATTTTTTGCATTAATACCATTTACCTCAACAAGTGTTTTTTTTGAATTTGCAATTGCGACAATTTTTATTCTTAATCTTAGATAATTTTCTAAATATTTTTTTTGCTTTTGTATTTGCTCAATAAGTTTTGAACCAACATTTCCAACTCCAACAATAAACAAATTTAGCGTTTTAATATACTTTTCAAAAAATGCTTCGTGGAGAGTATTCATAGCCTTTTTAGTGTCATTTTGATTTATTATTATTGAAATATTTCTTTCAGATGAACCTTGGGCTATTGCACGAATATTAACATTATTTTGACCTAGTGAACTAAACATCTTACCGCTTATTCCTTGGTGATCTTTCATTTTATCACCAACTATTGCAATATTTGCTAAGTTTTCTTCCAGTTTAATTGGGTCAATTTTTTTTAATTGTATTTCAGATAAAAATTCTTTTTCAATTAATCTTTTCCCTTTTCTAGCGTCATCTTTATTTAGTGCAACACAAATAGAATGCTCAGAAGAGGCTTGAGTAATCATTATAATGTTTATATTATTTCTAGAAATTACTTCAAAAAATCTTTTGGAGTATCCTGGAATCCCAATCATTCCGCTCCCCTCAATACACAAAATTGAAACTTTGTCTATAAAGGTAATCCCTTTAACTATTTGACCATTATTTTTTCTAACTGAGTTGCTAATTAAAGTTCCTTTTTTTTCTGGAGAAAAAGTATTCTTTATTTTTAATTCTATTTTCTTTTCTAATAGAGGTTGAATTGTGGGGGGATAGATTACTTTTGCTCCGAAATGAGACAATTCCATTGCCTCTTGGTAAGAAATTCTTTTAATTGGTCTAGCCTGAGATACTATTTTAGGGTTTGCTGTGTAAACACCGCTTACATCTGTCCATATTTCAAGTGATTTTGCATTTAAAACATTAGCTATTATTGAGGCCGACAAATCAGACCCCCCCCTTCCTAATGTACTTAGATTTCCATTTTCATTCACACATATAAATCCAGGTATTAAATTTATATTGTAAGAATTTTTTTTAAAAAACTGATTTACCTTTTTACTTGTCTTTTCCCAATTTATCAAATGGCTTTGGTTATTTCCATTTATATAAATTAAGTCATGCCCATCGATTAATCTTGAATTTAATTTTTCAATAATAAAAATTTCATTAATTAATTTGCTCGATAGAATTTCACCTATGACTATAATTTTTGAGTATATATTTGGGGTAATTTCTCTTACTAACGATATTCCTTCAAGAAGTTTTTCTACCTTATTAAGTTCTTTTTTCATGAAAAGAATCAATTCATCTCCACTTTTATTTACAAAAAATTGATTAATAATATCAATATGTTTTCCCAAGACCTCTTCAATTTCTGATTTAAATTCTAAGTTCCCTTCTTTAGCCTTGTTCATACAAGAGTTAAGCAAATTTGTGACACCTGAGATAGCAGATACTACCACTACACATTTTTTTTCATTTTTAACAATATCAATTATATTCCTAATGCAAAATTCATTTGCAATTGAAGTGCCGCCAAATTTTAAAACTTTCATCAAATAGATTAATTAAGACTTATATTAAACTTATAATTAAAACAAAATGATATATCTAAAATATCCCAAATAAAATTTGGACTAATTAGATAATAAATGCAAAAGTAGTTTAATTGTTTTGTTTTTNAAAAAAAAGAATTACCNACCTATTTTTANAGATAATTTAGGATTTTTNTTGTCTACATCAACCTTAATNAGNTCCNTTTCTTTAATNGAGTCNGAAACTATTTCTTGTGCAATAAGATCTTCTAAATACTTTTGNATAGCTCTATTTAGTGGNCGAGCTCCATATTTTTTGTCGTACCCTTTTTCAACNAGAAATTCCTTTGCTTTTCTTGAAATATTTATTTCAAAACCAAGTTTATTTATTCTTTTAACAACTTTATCNAGTTCGATTTCGATTATTTTTAGCATATGTTTTTTGTCAAGACTATTAAAAATAACAATATCGTCTATACGATTTAAAAACTCGGGTGAAAAGGTTTTTTTAAGAGCATTTTTGATTACACTTTTTTCATGTTCTTCTGTTTGNGCCTTTNGAGATGAGGTTTCAAAACCTACGCCAATACCAAAATCTTTAATCTGTCTTGCTCCTATATTGGATGTCATAATTATTATAGTATTCTGAAAATTAACTTTTCTTCCTAAACTGTCTGTNAAATAACCATCATCTAAAACTTGAAGCAGCATATTGAAAANGTCAGGGTGAGCTTTTTCTACCTCATCAAGTAAAATAACAGAATAAGGTTTCAATCGTACTTTTTCGCTNAGTTGTCCACCCTCTTCATAGCCAACGTAACCTGGGGGNGCACCAATTAGTCTNGATATGGCAAATTTTTCCATATATTCACTCATATCTATCCTAATTAAATTTTCTTCTGAATCAAATATTTCNCTAGCTAATATTTTAGCNAGTTGNGTCTTTCCAACACCAGTTTGACCTAAAAAAATAAANGAACCTATNGGTTTANTNGGATCTTTTAAACCAGCTCTATTTCTTTGNATTGCTTTGACAACCTTTTCTACTGCATTTTCTTGACCTATTAAATTAGAATTAATTGTGTCACACATACCTGAGAGTTTATTTTTCTCAGAAGAAAGTATTTTAGTTACAGGGATACCAGTCATCATTGAAACAACTTCAGATATATGCTCTTCAGTGACATCCACTCTGTTTAATTTTGATTCTTCTTCCCATTTTTCTTGAGCATGAATCAAATTTTTTTCAACTCTTTTTTCATCGTCACGAAGTTTAGCAGCTTCCTCATACTTTTGCTTTTTTACAACACTGTTCTTATTATTTCTTACAATTTCGAGTTGTTCTTCTAAATCTATAACCTCTTTAGGAACCTTCATATTTTTAATATGGACTCTAGAACCAGCTTCATCCATTGCATCAATTGCTTTATCTGGTAAATATCGATCAGTTACATATCTGCTTGTCAATTCAACACACGCATCAATCGCGGATTTTGTGAAGGTGACATTGTGATGATTTTCATATTTTTCTTTAATGTTATTCAGAATTTCGATTGTTTCTTTTTCTGAAGTTTGTTCGATTATTACTTTTTGAAATCGTCTTTCTAAGGCACCATCTTTTTCGATGTTTTGTCTGTATTCATCTAATGTTGTAGCACCAATGCATTGTATTTCACCCCTTGCTAAAGCTGGTTTAAACATATTTGAAGCATCAAGGCTACCTGTAGCGCCTCCTGCTCCTACAATTGTATGTATTTCGTCAATGAACAAAATAATGTCGTCATTTTTTTCAAGTTCATTAACAACCGCTTTCATCCTTTCTTCAAATTGCCCTCTGTATTTAGTACCAGCTACAAGGCTTGCTAAATCCAATGTTATAATTCTTTTGCCATAAAGAACCCTGGATACTCTCTTTTGAATTATTCTTAATGCCAAACCTTCAGCTATAGCTGATTTGCCAACTCCAGGTTCGCCTATTAGCAATGGATTATTTTTCTTTCTCCTGCTCAAAATTTGAGAAACTCTCTCAATTTCCTTTTCTCGGCCAACAACTGGATCTAATTTATCCATTTCTGCGAGACCAGTTATATCTTTTCCGAAATTGTCAAGCACTGGGGTTTTGGATTTTCTTGATTTACTAGACTCAGATTTAGGAATAAATGGATTTTGCTTTTCACCACTTTCAGAATCATCTTTCTCTTCTGGAAATGAAGAATCTGATATTTCTAAGTATTCAGAATCATTTGTTAGCAATATTTTAAATTGCTCTTTTACTAAATCATAGTTAATATTAAACTTACTTAAAAGTTTTGTGGTTGGATCGTTCTCATTTCTTAAAATACAAAGTAAAAGGTGGGCAGTGTCTATAAGATTACTCTGAAATAATTTTGCTTCTAAGAATGTTGTTTTAAGAGCCCTTTCAGCCTGTCTTGTTAAATGAAGGTTTTTTTTCGTGTTTTCGATTCTTCCGTTATTTAGTAGGGCTGGATTTAAAATTTCTACTTTTTTTCTAAGATTATCTAAGTCGATGTTTATTGCATTTAGAATTGTGATTGCTTTACCACCTCCGTCGCGCAAAATACCAAGTACTAGATGTTCAGTACCTATATGATCATGACCTAATCTTAAAGCTTCTTCCTTGCTGAAAGAAATTACATCTTTTACTCTTGGAGAAAAATTATCATCCATAAATAAATATTTTACAAATNNATTTCCAAAGATTGTACCATNGTTAATTATTTGGCTAATAGACAAAAAAAAAAATTAAAATCAAAGAAGAAATAANTCATTTAGAAGATGATTTTTCAAAAATAAAATGTTAATAAATAGATAAGAAATAATTTCCANAGTCCCANTAAACACTNNATAAANNGGTAAATTTGNANTNNNAAATTATTNAACTAATGACTGANGGAGAAAAACTTATACCTATCAATATTGTTAAGGAAATGGAGTCTTCNTANATNGATTACTCNATGTCTGTCATTGTGTCACGTGCATTACCAGACGTACGTGATGGCTTGAAACCTGTTCACAGAAGAGTTTTGTATGGCATGCATGAAATGGGCATAAGAGCCTCTTCATCGTATAGAAAATCTGCTCGAATAGTTGGAGAAGTTTTAGGAAAATATCATCCTCATGGAGATTCTTCAGTCTATGACACTATGGTCAGAATGGCTCAAGAGTGGAGTTTAAGGTATATGCTTGTTGATGGTCAGGGTAACTACGGGTCAATTGATGGTGACAGCCCTGCTGCTATGAGATATACNGAAGCTAGAATGCAAAAAATATCTGAAGATTTGTTAGCTGATATTGACAAAAANACCGTTGATAAACAATTAAATTTTGATGATACCCTNGAAGAGCCAGTGGTTTTACCAACTAAAATACCTAATCTTTTGATAAATGGAGGCTCAGGAATTGCAGTTGGAATGGCAACCAATATGCCTCCTCATAACNTAGTGGAGGTTGTAGATGGNATAGTGAAATTTATTGATAAAGTATTTATTGAAAAGGTCGGTCTATCAGAAAAANTTTCAGTAACANATGAAGAGGCAATAGANTCACTAAATAGTGAGTTCTCAGAAGAAAATCTCGATTACATCCCAACTAAAATTGAAGTTTCAANCAGAAAAGAAGAACTAATCGTTGAAAAGCAATTAAGAAGTGATATCGACGAGTTAATAAAACATGTTAAAGCACCTGACTTTCCAACAGGAGGTGTTATATACGGTTATGAGGGTGTTAAAGAGGCGTTTCATACAGGCAGAGGAAGAGTTGTAATTAGAGGTAAAGCTTCAATTGAGAACATTGATTCTAGGGAATGCATTGTCGTAACTGAGATTCCATATCAAGTCAATAAAGCTGAAATGATTAAAAAAACTGCTGAATTGATAAATGAAAAGAAAATTGAAGGTATATCAAACATAAGAGATGAATCTGACAGAAAGGGTTTAAGAATTGTTTACATTTTAAAAAGAGACGCTATACCAAACATAGTTTTAAATAAGCTATATAAATTTACNCCACTTCAATCTTCTTTTAGTGTAAATAATATTGCATTAGTTAATGGTAGACCAAGACTATTGAATTTGAAGGATTTAATCCACTACTTCGTCGAACATAGACATGAAGTTGTAGTTAAAAGAACAGAGTTTGAGTTAAAAAAGGCTGAGGATAGAGCTCATATCTTAGAGGGTTTAATAATTGCATCGGACAATATTGATGAGGTTATCAATATTATTAGAAAGTCAAAGACTCCTGATGAAGCCAGGGAAAATCTCTCTTCAAAATACAAATTAACTGAAATACAGTCTAAAGCTATTGTAGAAATGAGACTTAGACAACTTACTGGTCTTGAGCAAAGTAAGTTAAGAGAGGAGTTCAACGAACTTAAACAGACGATTTTAGATTTAAAAGACATTTTAAGTAATAAGGACCGTAGAATGGAAATTATTAAAACAGAGCTTCTAGANGTGAAAGAGAAATATGGAGACGAAAGACGATCTGAAATTCAATATGCTGGTGGTAATTTCAGTGAAGAAGACATGATACCAGATGATAAAGTTGTTGTAACAATATCTCATGCTGGGTATATTAAAAGAACGCCGCTGGTAGAATATAAAATTCAAAACAGAGGTGGAGTAGGTCAAAAAGGTTCTACAACTCGAAATGAAGATTTTTTAGAACATATGTTTGTAGGTACAAATCATCAATACATGTTATTTTTTACACAAAAAGGGAGATGCTTTTGGATGAGAATTTTTGAAATACCGGAAGGATCAAAAACCTCTAAAGGAAGAGCCATCCAAAACTTAATTAATATTGAACAAGACGACAAAGTAAAAGCATTTATCAACACACAAGATTTAAAAGATACAGAATATGTAAACAGTCATTATGTTGTAATGGCAACAAAAAAGGGACAAATAAAGAAAACATCCTTGGAAAAATATTCTCGACCAAGAATTAATGGAATCAATGCTATTACAATTAAAGAAAACGACGAACTATTAGAGGCTAAATTAACCAATGGTAATAGTGAAATCTTAATGGCAGTTAAATCAGGTAAGGCTATTAGGTTTGAGGAAAGTAAAACACGACCTATGGGCAGGAGTGCTTCCGGTGTCAGAGGTATTAGACTAAAAGATGACAAAGATGAAGTAATTGGAATGGTTTCAGTCAACGATGTTTCAACTGATATGTTAGTGGTTTCAAAAAACGGATATGGTAAAAGATCAAGTTTGGAAGACTATAGAATTACAAACAGAGGTGGTAAAGGGGTAAAAACTATATCAATTACTGAAAAAACAGGTTCTTTAGTAGCTATAAAAAATGTCAGCGATGAAAACGATTTAATGATTATTAATAAATCTGGAATTGCTATAAGAATGAGTGTTGAGAAACTAAGAGTAATGGGAAGAGCTACTCAAGGGGTTAAATTAATTAATTTAAAAGGTGAAGATACCATAGCTGCTGTAGCAAAAGTTATAAAGGAAGATGAAACTGACGACAATTCACAAGAAAACTCAGCAGAAAATGAGGNTTTGAGCATATAAATTACTTAAATTAGCCCCTCTAATTTAAAAAAATGAACAAANTATATACATTAGCATTTCTATTTTGCTTCTCTTTTTTGTACTCTCAAAAAAAAGAACTTAAACTAGCCCAAAAATTATTTAAGCAAGAAAAAGTATCTGAATCTAAAGAAACCCTTATTTCTAATAGTGATTTAATACTTAACTCAAATGATTCAAAATTAATTACACAATATCATCTATTGGTAGGTCAAATTGCAAAAAGTGAAAAGGAATTTTCAAAAGCATTTAATAATTTCAAATTAGCGGAAGGCAATAAAGCAATTAAAGATGTTTTGAAATCTGAACTTGAATTTCTTTTATATGAAATCCAAACTTATGCGAATGAAGTTTATAATTCTGGTAACTATAAGGAGGCTGCCTCAAATTATAATTTGGCTTTTAAAATGTCACCTGAAAAAATTGATCTTTTGTATTACGCTGCAGTTAGTTCAATTAACGGAAATGATTACAAAAATGCTTTAACTTACTATGAAAAACTAAAAGAGTTGAAGTATACTGGAATTGTTACTAAATATTATGCAACTCCTACAGAAAATGGTATAGAAAAAGAAATTTCAGAAGTTGAATATTCCTTATTTAAAAAATCTAAAGATTATGAAAACGTTAGGGAAGAAGACACAAAATCTGTATACCCAAATATCATAAAATCAATAGCTCTACTTTACGATAATCTAGGAATGCAAGATAAAGCAATTCAGGCCGTTGAGGAAGCAAGGGCTGAAAATCCCAGTGATGTTGACCTGATATTAACAGAAGCAAATATAAATTTTCGTTTAGGAAATAATGAGAGGTATTCTGAACTAGTTGCTGAAGCGCTTGAACAAGACCCAACAAATGCTACTTTATATTATAATTTGGGAGTTGTTAGCTCAGAATTGGGAAAAAAAGAAGATGCTGAAAATTATTACAATAAAGCAATTGAGCTTGATCCAAAAATGCAAAATGCATATTTAAACCTTGTATCATTAATTTTAGAACAGGAAAATGCAATTGTTGAGCAAATGAACTCTTTAGGAACATCAAGAGCTGAAAATAAAAAATACGATGAACTTAAATTAAAACGCGAGTCAATATATATGGATTGTGTACCTATATTACAAAAGCTTATTGAGATTGACTCAAAAAGTAACATAGAGGCTATACAAACTTTAAAAAACATTTATGCAACAGTTGGTGATACTGAAGGGTTTTCAAAAATGAAAGTACTCTTGGAGGAGGTTGAGTCTAAATAACTATATTAACGCTTTAATCAGACTTTTATAAATTATCAACAATGTTAAAAAAGTTTTTGGAGATTAGTCCTTTCCTATATAAAACTTTCATTTTAATAGCGTCTGTTTTAATAATTGTTTATTTCCTACCTATAAACAACCAGTACTCTATTCAGTTTTCCGAAGGTAAAAGATGGACTGGGAACACTTTGTATGCTCCTTTTGATTTTCCAATAATTAAATCGAAAGAAGAGCTGCAATTAGAAAAAAAGTTGATTGAATCCCAATCGATTTTATACTTTGATCTAAATACACAAGTTTCTGAAAAAATTTTAGATGATTACTCTTTTAAGTATAATCAATTCTTCAATAATTATAAAGATTCTCTAAATTATAAAAAAGGCCTATTTGTTATAAATTCTTTTCTTAAAAGAGGTATACTTCCGATAAATTTTGATAATACAGAAACGAATCGTATTGGATTAATTTCTAATAATATAGAGAGGATCTCTGAAAAGGACTCTTTATTTAGATTGGAAAATCTTTCTTCAGAAATCGATAAAATATTATTGAACGATTCTATATCTAAAAGAAAAAAATTTTACAATCTTTTCTTCGAAATTTTGCAACCTAATCTATTGTTTAACAAAGAATTAACAGACGAATATTTTAAAAAAATTAATTCATCATTATCCTTAACCAGAGACTTAGTTTTAAAAGGAGAGGTCGTTATCGAAACAAATCAAATTGTTGAAGGAGAAAAACTAAATAAGTTAAAATCTTTAAATTATCAATTTTCCTCTAAAAATGACAATAATAAAATAAATCGATCAATTCAGTTGGGATATTTATTGTTGGTTTCTACTTTACTTATTATCTCTATGATTTACTTGTATAAATTTAGATATACAGTTTTCGAAGATGACAATAAGATAACTTTCATTTTTTTAAATATTTCTCTCTCAGTAATTATGTCCTTAATTTTAGCAGATATAAATCCAAGATTAATTTATGTAGCCCCAATTTGTATTTTTCCCTTGTTAACAAAAACATTTTTTGACTCCAGAATAGCATTTTTTGTCCACATCGTTTCTGTACTTATAATAAGTTTTACTGTCTTAAGCGGGTTTGAGTATATCTTCATACAAATTTTGGCTGGTATTATTTCAATCCTCAGTACTTCTCAAATCTACAAAAGAGCAAACCTCTTTATTTCAGTTACACAAATCACATCTATGTATTTTTTAGGATATATTGTTTTTTATCTCTTAAGTTCTGGTAATATCGAAAAAGTCGATTTTTTTCAATTTGGGTATTTTCTTGCAAATGGAATGCTTACACTTTTCGTTCTCCCACTAATTTATTTCTATGAAAAAATCTTTTTTCTTGTTTCTGATGTATCCCTTTTAGAATTATCTGACACAAATTCTCCTCTTTTAAAGGAATTATCTGATAAAGCACCAGGTACTTTTCATCATTCTTTGCAAGTTGCAAATTTATCTGAAGCTTGTGCGAACGAAATTAATGCAAATGCATTATTAACTAGGGTAGGAGCACTTTACCACGATATTGGTAAAATTAAAAAACCTAACTTTTTTTCTGAAAATCAGAAAGGTAGTATTTCTCCTCATGACGAACTAAGTCCCGAGGAAAGTGCAAAAATTATAATTGATCACGTATCTGATGGGATTAGCTTAGGGAAAAAAAATAAACTTCCGGATAGAATACTTGACTTTATTAGAACCCANCATGGTACATCAAAAGTTTATTTTTTTTATAAAAAACAGATTGAATTAAACCCTAATTCAGACATTAAAAAATTTATTTATCAAGGCCCNATACCCTTTTCCAAAGAAACTTCAATAGTCATGATGGCGGATTCAATCGAGGCAGCTTCAAAGAGTCTAAAAGAACCCTCTTTTGAAATATTAGAGGAGTTTGTTCATAAAATTATTAATCAGCAAATGGATGAAGGGCAATTTATAAACTCAAACATTACATTTTCAGAAATCGAAGCCGTAAAAAAAGTTCTTATAAGAAAATTAGTTAATATTTATCAATTAAGAATTGAGTATCCTAATTAAAAATTTTTATCATACTTTGATTTCGTATTTCTAATTCTTTAACTTGCGGTTTTAAAAAATGGAGAGGTGGCAGAGTGGTAATGCAGCAGATTGCTAATCTGTGAACGCGTAAGTGTTCCCCGAGTTCGAGTCTCGGTCTCTCCGCACAAAAATGAAATCCCATTAGATTGGGATTTTGTGTTTTTATCAAGAATTATTTCCACATACTANCATAATTTAATCAGCATTGGTAACAAAANATTCCTATNAAAGTTGTAAACTACGAACGATTACATAGGAGTCTTAGTAGCGAGGGGGAGACTTGAACTCCCGACCTCCGGGTTATGAATCCGACGCTCTGACCGCCTGAGCTACCTCGCCATCGAAACNCGTGCAATATATAAAAATGCTCGAAAAAAAAGCATTAAAAAAATCAATTTAAAATTTACCATGTAAACAATTTTTCGATATATTGCTGATGAAAGTAAATATAATGTCCAGCAAAAAAAATTATAGTCTAGAATTCAATTTCCATTGCTCTCCACAGTTACTATTTCAATATTTATCTACCCCATCTGGCTTATCTGAATGGTTTGCCGATGATGTAAATTCTAGAGGTGAGGATTTTACTTTTATATGGGAGGATAGTGAAGAATATGCTAAACTTATTGCGAAGAAAAACAATGAATCTGTAAAATTCATGTGGGTNAATGATGATGAAAATTATGAAAAATATTTTTTTGAATTTTTAATAACAGTCGATGAAATCACAAAAGATGTTTCACTTACAGTTACGGATTTTTCTGACGATGAAGAGTTGGAAGAGTCAAAAATGTTATGGACAAATCTGGTTGGTGATTTAAAACAGGTTTTAGGAGCAGTCTGACTTTTTAAATTTTAGGATTCAATTATCCTGCAAATTTTCGGGTGCGTTTGACCAAACATGTGAGTTCCCTTTCATTTTTTTTGTAAATCTAGTCCATAAATTTTCCTCTGATTTTTCAAAAATATCAATTGAATTTCCTTTGTCTATTTCCCAGNACCTTTCATTTATTTCTTCTAAAAGTTGAATATCAGTCCAACCTGAATAGCCTAAAAAAAACATTATATTTTCTTCATTTAATTCACCATTTTGAGTTTTTGTGATTATTTCGTTAAGGTTACAACCGTAGCTTAAATCTTTTGTTATTTTTTTACTAGATTTCAATTTTAATTTAGACTTGTGAATACAAAATAATCTTTCCTGATCAACAGGTCCCCCAAAGTACACTTTAAATTTTTTAGTTATTCTAGAATGAATATCTGTGAGATTAATTTGTAGTGGTTTATTTAAAATAAAACCCATTGGATTTTTTTTATTTTCATTATCGCAAATTAAAATGACGGATCTTCTAAAGACAAAATCTTCAGCCAAAGACAGATTAGACACAAGAAGGTTACCTTTAGAAATCAAAACTTATAAATTTTCAAAAAAAAAATCTCCCGAAGGAGATTTTTAAAAAATAAATTACTGTATTAATTAACTGAACTTGATAATTCAGCACCTGCTTTAAATTTAACNACATTTTTTGCAGCAATTTTGATCGTAGCACCAGTTCTTGGATTTCTNCCATCTCTCGCAGCTCTTTTTGAAACTGACCATGATCCAAATCCTACTAGTGATACTCTACCACCACCTTTAAGNGCTCCNCCTACATTGCCAAGAAAAGACTCTAAAGCTTTTTTAGCAGCAGCNTTTGAAATGTCTGCATCNGCAGCCATTGCATCAATTAATTGTGTTTTGTTCATAATATTTAATTTAAATTAACATTTTAGTTACACAAATATATAGTGTTTATGCCAAGTCTAATGAATTTTAGTGGTTAAAAGACATTAATTGTTAATAACTAAGCGCTATTGTTTATAAAACACAATTATTTAACTCTAAAAAATGACTTTAAATGTTTTCCATTTAAAATTTCCTTTGATTTCATTCTTTTCTTATTTGGTATTTGAATTTCATGACATATTAAAANACCATCTTTGTGAGTTATAATAATTTCATCTTTTAAAANTAATAGGTTTTCAGAATTNGAATNNTTTTTNGANANTTTNACAGATGCACTANAAATTTTAACNNTCATTTTACCCTCTNTACCAATAAAATTTGTCCATGCTCCTGGATNTGATGATAANCCTCTAATTTTTGNATNAATTTTATCTAGTGGATACGACCAATTTAATCTAGTATTTTCCCTATTTAATTTAGGTGCTAAGTTTAAATTTTTCTTTTCTACTTGACTGTATCCGCAATTTCCTTTTTTAACTTCATGTAAAGTTGAAATGATTATCTTTTTGCTTAATAAAATCATTTTCTTTTCTAGAGTATCAAATGTTTCTAATTTATTTATTTTAATTTTTTCAGTTAAAATTATTTTTCCACTATCAATTTTATCATTTATAAAAAAAGTAGTAATTCCGGTTTTATTTTGTTGGTTAATTATAACCCAATTTATTGGTGCAGCTCCTCTAAAATCAGGAAGAATAGATGCATGTAAATTTATTGTTCCAAGAGGAGGTATAGCCCACACCAATTTCGGTAATTTTTTAAATGCAACTACCACAAACAGGTCTGCTTTGAAAAGTTTTAATTTTGAAATAAACTGAGTGTCTGTAAATGATTCAGGTTGTAGAGTTTTAATGTTGTTTTCAATACAAAAATTTTTAACAGGACTGGTATTTATTTTTCTTCCTCTTCCAGACTTTTTATCTGGATTTGTCACAACACACTTTACAGTAAAATGCGACTTGTAAATTTCTTTTAAACTGTAGACAGCAAAATCGGGGGTTCCAAAAAAAATTAATTTTAGACTCATTGATATCTTATAAATTTTTACAAAAATCGATAATAAATTTAAGTCGATCCTTTAATTTTTCAAATGGAACATTTACTGTTTTAAAATGGTTTTTATAGTTCCTTTCTAANATATTATGAATTTTTATTGACTGACTAAAATCCTCATGTCTTGAAAAGTCTTTTTTGTAANNTTTTTTAGTTGGTNTTACTAAAAANATAATGTCATACATNAAGTTTNTTANTTTTNTTTCAAGATTTAAATTTCTTTTNCCAATAAATTCTAGATAAGATGTAACATCCAATAAACCTCTATCAAAAAAAACTTTATCATATTNTTTCTGAGTCATTGAGTTTTTGTATTGTTCNTCTCTTTTTTCCCATAATANATTGCTGAATTCTAATGGATTNTCAAAAAATATATTTTTATTATACTTTNTCTTATAATCTAAAATTAATTCTCTTGATATTTCATCATAACAATAATATCCCATGCCCTTAAGCGAATTTATAATGGTTGTTTTTCCACCTCCAGGACCTCCAGTAATTACAATTTTGGATGTATTAATCAATTTTATAATTATTTTTAAAAAATTAAATTTATGATTAGTTCNCAAAATTCCGATGAATTTTACCAAAGATTCTTAGAAAAATTAAAAGTTTCTCATTCATGGCCNGGTATGTATATGTTTAAATTTATAATGCCTNCNGATTCTAATTATATAGATGAATTAATTTCAATTTTCAATAAATTTGATANNANNATATCAAGGAAATATTCTTCAAATAGAAAATTTTTAAGTATATCGATTAATACTAAGTTGGATTTACCCGAAGAAGTAATCAAAATTTATAAAAAAACAACTCATTTTAAAGGTCTCATTAGACTATAATAAAATTATGATAAAAAGTATTACTTTTGTAGTACTTCATATCAANCTACAAAAACTTTTATGGAACCACTTCAATATAATTCTGACAGACCCGACTTGATAATTCCAGAATATGGTAGACATATTCATCTTATGGTTGAACAAATAATTGATATAAAAGATAAAGACGAAAGAAANAAAAAGGCTAAAGCAGTAATTGATGTAATGGGAAATTTAAATCCTCATCTGCGAGATATTTCTGATTTTCAGCACAAGCTATGGGATCAACTTTTTATTATGTCAAATTTCAAGCTTGACGTGGATAGTCCTTTTGAAAAACCTGAAGCGGAATTGTTAGCAAAAAAACCAAAACCAATGGATTACCCTAAAAATCCACCTAAATATAGGTTTTACGGCAGTAACCTTAAAAAAATGATTGATGCAGCAATCAAGTGGGAGGAAGGAGAAATGAAAGATGCCTTAGTGTATAATATTGCTAATCATATGAAAAAGTGTTTTTTAAACTGGAATAAAGACACTGTTGATGATAACGTTATTTTTGATCATTTAACCGAGCTTTCTGGGGGGAAATTATCAATTAAAGAAGACCTTTTACCACTCACATCTACAGAAATTCTCTTGAAAATGAAATCAAAAAATGGAAACGGACCCAAGAGTAAATCAATGAATAAGCCGAGAAAAGCTCGAAATCGAAAACGATATTAAAGTATAATGAGTTCATTTGTTATTGAAGGTGGTCAATCATTAAAAGGAAGGATAAAACCTCAAGGTGCAAAGAATGAAGCTTTACAAGTTATAAGCAGCGTTCTTTTAACACCAGAAGAAGTAACAATCGAAAATATACCAAATATAATTGATGTAAATCGTTTAATTGAAATTTTAAAGTTCATTGGGGTAAAAATTAATAAACTTAATTCTGGAGAATATTCATTTAAAGCAGATGAACTGGACTTAGAATTTTTAAAATCTGTCGAATATAAAAATCTAGCAAAATCAATAAGAGGATCTATTATGATTGTTGGTCCGTTACTAGCAAGATTCGGATTCGGGTCTGTTCCAAGACCTGGTGGAGATAAAATAGGTAGAAGAAGNTTGGATACACATTTTGAAAGTTTTAAAAAATTAGGTGCNGAATTTAGTTATGATAGAAAAGAAAGTTTTTTTAATATAAAGGCAAAAAAACTGAAAGGTTCCAATATTTTACTTGATGAAGCCTCAGTTACNGGCACTGCTAATATTGTTATGGCAAGTGTTCTCGCTAAAGGGAAAACTACCATTTATAATGCTGCATGCGAACCTTATATTCAACAATTATGTAACTTATTAAATAGAATGGGGGCAAAGATCTCAGGCATAGGTTCAAATTTCTTAATTATTGAAGGTGTAGGTAAATTAAATGGTGCTAAGCATAAAATATTGCCTGACATGATTGAGATAGGAAGTTGGATTGGTCTTGCGGCGATAACGAAAAGTGAACTTACAATTGAGAATGTAAACTGGGAGTATTTAGGTCAAATACCAATGATTTTTAAAAAACTTGGTATAAGAATAGAAAAAATAGATGATAATATTTTTATACCTAAACATAAAAATGGATATGAAATTCAAAGCTATATAGATGGTTCAATTTTAACTATCGCTGACGCTCCTTGGCCGGGTTTTTCTCCTGACTTAATAAGTATAGCTTTGGTGGTTGCAACTCAAGCTAACGGGAGTGTCTTAATTCATCAAAAAATGTTTGAGAGTAGACTTTTCTTTGTTGATAAGTTAATTGACATGGGTGCCAAAATTATACTTTGTGACCCTCACAGAGCAACAGTCAATGGGCATAACTTTAGATCAAATCTAAAAGCATCAACTATGACATCTCCTGACATAAGAGCTGGAATTGCTCTTTTGATAGCCGCTTTATCGGCAGATGGAACGAGTAAAATTGAAAACATCGAGCAAATTGATAGGGGTTACGAGAATATAGACGAAAAACTAAGAAAGATTGGTGCTAAAATTGAAAGGGTTGAGAGCTAACCTAATTTCTTTTTCTTTTTGATATTTTGTTTAAAGTAATTTGTCTCTGACTATTTGATTTAAATCTTAATTTGTTTCCTGATGACATACTACTATGCTTCGTTGACCTTCCCTGAACTCTTTTTCTCCAAATTTTAAAACTTTTTTCCTTCAGTTCTTTTCTCATCAATTTAATAACATCTTTTTCAGCAATACCAAATTGTTTTTCAATAGCATCAAACGAAGTTCTATCTTCCCAAGCCATCTCAATGATTCTATCCAGCTCACGGGGACTAAAAATGGTTTTATTTTTCATTTTTAATTTTAATTAGCATGTATAAAAATTTAATTATCAGAATTGTCAATTGATAACAAGTAATCTTCTGCACACTTTAGATAGTTTGTTTTTTTTAAAACATCCATTTTGTCAAAGCTTCTTACGAGAATTCTCATTCTTGGGTTTTTTTCAAAAAACTCTCTTTTTTTGTCTATAAAATTCCAAAAAAGTGAATCCCAAGTGGTACACCACTCTCCTTTTTTGTAATTACTCATTTTAAGTATATAGTTACTACCGCTTATATAGGGTTTTGTCGACATAAGGCCTCCGTCAGCAAATTGACTCATTCCATAAACGTTTGGAACCATTACCCAATCATAAGCATCTATGAATAACTCCATAAACCATTTATAAACTTCGTCNGGGTCAAATTCACATAAAAGCATGAAATTTCCCATTATCATAAGCCTTTCAATGTGGTGCGCATATGCTGTAGTATTAATTTTCTTTATTGTGTCGTCAACTGGCTCTATACCAGTGTTTCCATCATAAAAAGATTTACTAATTTTTCTTTTAAAGCCCCAAAAGTTTTTTGTCCTTTCTTCAACCCCTTTGCAAAAGTAAATACCCCGTATAAACTCTCTCCAGCCAATAATTTGTCTTATAAACCCTTCACATGAATTAATCACTATATCATTTTTTTGATAAAAATCAATTGACTCCTTAACAATAAATTCAGGTGTGATTAATCCGCTGTTAATTAGTGGTGAAAGTAAGCTATGATTTAAAAAAGACTCTTCTTTAACAATTGAATCCTCGTATGGGCCAAATTCATTAAACCTATCTTTAAGAAACTTTAAAAACCATAATTTTGCACTTTTGTGATCAGTAGGATAAATAAATTTATCATCGATTAATCCAGGATTTTGACTGTAATTAGTATTAATGAAACTTACAGATTCAGAAAAAAGTTTATCATTTACCTTTGCAAATTCTAATTTAGGCGGATTTTTGTCTTTTGGATATTTTTCCCTATTCATAACATCATATGTCCAATCCCCGCCTGTTGGTTTTCCGTTTTGTTCGATTAGAATATTAAATTTTTTTCTTTGTGATTTGTAGAATGAAGTTTGAAAAAACTTTTTTTTGTCTTTTTTAAAAAACTCATTTAGTTCAGATTTTTTAGTTAGAAAACTTGGATTTTCATGAATAATTAGTTGGATTTTATTTTTTTTACAAAAATTTGAAATCCTTTTTTGGATATAATAATCATCGGGATCTATTATTTCAATTTTGTTGAGATTAACACATAGATTTTCAAGTAAATTTCTTATNTCAGATTCTGTTTCGGTTGATTCAATATATTTTACTTTTCTGTCGTGCAACTCCAAATAACGCTGATAATTTTTCATCGTAAGTCTGTGAAAAAGAATTTTCTGTTTGTGAAATTTAAATTGATTGAAGAAAAGAAATTCTTCAACTAAAATAAACTCATTTTGGTTTTTCATTAATGGAGAATTTTCAAAGAGCTGATTTGGAAATAATATGTTCATATTTTCATTCATTTAGCCACAAATTTTGAAATTTCATGTTAGGATCATATTTTTCTGACTGCCATTTAATGTTGAATTTTCTGTCTCTTGGATCATTTCCAACACCAGATACATACATCCAATTTCCATAATTGCTATGTACATCATAATCTATAAGCATTGATTCGAAATATGAAGCACCGATTCTCCAATCCAATTTTAGTTCCTTTGCAAAATAACTAGCAACATTTTGTCTTCCCCTATTACTCATCCATCCAGTATTTTTTATTTCCAACATATTCGAATTCACAAATGGTTCTTTTGTTTTTCCGTTAATCCATTCATACACTTTGGTTTTTGATTTATCCCAATTATATTTTCTGTTTAAAATGCCTTCAATACTAAAAATCTTGTCTCTGTATTTCATTGATATGTACTTAAAATAGTCTCTCCATATAAGTTCAAATACCAACCAATATGTAGATTGGTTTTTGATTACCTGATTTTCATATTTTTTTATTTCCCAATAAATCATTTTTGGGGATACACATCCGTTTGCTAACCAGGAAGAGAACTTAGAACTATAATCAATTCCAATCAATCCATTTCTAGTATGTTTATAAAAAGATAACTTTTTTGTTTCCCATAAATAATTATTGATTCTCTCTATACCACTTTTGCTCCCCCCTTTAAATGGGAATGCGCTTCTTTTGTCAAGTTTAAATTCTTTAAAACCTAAATCATTTAAACTTGGAATTTTGTATTTCTCGGATAGTCTATTCTTTGATTCCAACCTACGCGGACTATCCGCCAAACTCCTAACTTTTAANTCTTTTTCACATTTTTTTCTAAATAAGGTGAAAACATTGGGTATATCGTCAATTTTTTTTTTCAAATCGTTGGGGTGATATAAAAATTGTTCGAAAGAATAGTTAATTTTTACATTACTATCAATCTTATTTAAAACTTCTTTTTCTTCATTGATTTCATCACGAGTCCATTCTCTTTGAATGAAAATTTCCTTGACGTTTAATTTTTTTATTTTTTTTATAAGATTTTGACCGTCTGGNCAATTGTCAATTATCAAACTAATATTTAACTTATCTAACTCTAGTTGCAAATCATTTACTGATTCAATCATAAATTTACTTCTGTAACTACCTGTTTTTTTAAACCCCATATTTAATTCTTTAAATAAATTAGGATTAAAATTGAAGTAAGCNACAACTTGTCTCTTGCTATCAATGGCTNTTGAAAGTCCCTGATGATCTTTTATTCTAAGATCGTTTCTATACCAAACTANAGAANCACCTAACGAGCTCGACATCTTTTACTGCAGTATTTGACATTATTCCAATTATTTTCCCATTTTTTTCTCCAACTAAATGGTCTTTTACAAGCTGGACAAATTTTGGATGGTAANTTTGCTTTTTTAACNCCATTCATTTAAGCAACAGCAGCTTTGAAGGTTTCTAAACATCTATTTCGAGCAAACTTATGGTCAATAATTTCTTTAGGGTATAAGCTACTTTGAAATTCGGGAACCCATTTTTTAATATATTTAAAATCTTTATCGAATTTTTTAATTTGCTCTTTTGGATTAAAAATTCTAAAATAAGGAGAAGCGTCTACACCACANCCTGCTACCCATTGCCAATTACCTACATTACTAGACATTTCATAGTCTAACAATTTTTTTGCAAAATACTTTTCTCCCCATCTCCANTCTATTAATAGATGNTTACAAAGAAAACTTCCAACTAGCATTCTTACNCTNTTATGCATAAATCCTGTTTGATTTAATTCTCTCATACCGGCATCGACTAAAGGATAGCCTGTATTTCCCTCACACCATTTTTTAAATTCTTCATAATTATTAAGCCAATTTATATTATCGTATTTAGGTTTAAAGGATTTTTCTTGAGTG
>PBVB01000039.1 GCA_002728075.1 Flavobacteriaceae bacterium | reverse complement strand
GCAACTAATTTCTAAAAAGTGTTTTCTTCCAAAAAAATTATTGCCGGAAAAAAAAGGAATTGATTTTTACGGTTTTGAGGTTAAAGACTTTTTGGTAATTGATAAAAACAAAAAAAAAATAGGAATTATTGAAGAAATTATAGAAAAGCCCTTTCAATCTCTTATGGTTGTAAATACTAATTCAAAGGAAATATTAATTCCACTACACAAAGATATAGTTCAGAGAGTGAATCATGCAGAAAAAAAAATACAAGTTGAATTACCAAATAATTTTTTTGATCTATTTTAAAAATCTAAAATCAATCCAATTGTTGGGAATGGAGTATCAGACCTATCTGTNTCAATTTNTTTNAGATTTATTGGNTCAATTAAAANNCCATCTNNTTGTCTTTCAAGTCCATACTCAGGAGGTCTAGGTATTTTTTGTGCAAGAATATTTTGAATCTCAAAATAAATATTCAANGATGTTTTTTTAAAATTCCATTTTTTATCAATTCTAANATCAGCTTGGCTGAAAACGTCTAAATATACTTGTCCGATTTGAGAATAATCTAATACAATTCTTGGATAAGAAAGCATACTTTGAATTTGATTAACTGGNGCATANGGTGTTCTTCCGGAATATCTGTATCTCATGGAAACTTCCCAANTTCGATTTANTTTATAACCCCCTGTAAAAGAGGAGAGGTTTCTACTATCCCAAACAGAGGGAATCATATCATTGTTTAAATNACTGAATTCACTGAAAAAATATGTNTANGCAAAAATTCCATAAAAGTTTTTNTTAAGTTTTTGTTGAAAAAGAAACTCAATNCCATAAGAATTACCAATTCCATTTGCGATAACGGGTTCGTTACCGTATACTTCAAATCCTCCCCCTTTATTNGCAAGTGAAATTTGATCAATTATTGAAATAGGATAATTGCTATATTCTTTCAAAAAGCCCTCTAGAGTGATCCTTGATTTCGGGGTTCGATTAAATTCAATTCCCACTACAGTATGTTTACTTCTAATATANCTTACATCTTTATTAACATAAACACCGCTAGTATCTTTGAACCCAATCATTGTGTATGGAGGTAATTTATTATACCAACCAATGGATCCATTAAGTTTCCAAGCATCATTTTTTGTGATTGANTAGCTAAANCCCATTCTAGGNGAAAGATTGTCTATTAAATTACTTTTNGAAAGAAAATTATCTTTATCTGTTCTAATNCCAAAAAATAAATTTAAGTTATCATTAAAAAAAGATCTGCTAATTTTCCCAAAAAAACCATATTTATAGAAATTAATTTTGGATTCATAATCAAATTGCTCAAGAATACCCAGCGTAGTATTTTTATATTTTGATAGTTGAAAATTTAGTCCATATCCTAATTTCCAATCACCTATAAATTTTGTAACATGAGATCTTATTTTTGTCTCTTTTTCAACAGCATTATTTTGGTAAATTAATCCAGATTCGTTTTCATTATTCTGAAATCTGCTGAAATTATTTAATAGTTCATTTGAGCT
Source organism: Flavobacteriaceae bacterium (assembly GCA_002728075.1). Lineage (GTDB taxonomy): Bacteria > Bacteroidota > Bacteroidia > Flavobacteriales > Flavobacteriaceae > TMED96. The sequence continues at coordinate 11,264 of PBVB01000039.1, read as the reverse complement.
AAGTGTGGTCAAAACTCTTCCATTTCCATTTGCAAATTTTTTAATCCAAGAAATCCCAAAAGTATTGCTTCTTTGCTTAATTATTGGAACCTGTTCAATAACGGCAGTTTGCTCAGCATCAAATTCTTCAGGAGCNACTACTGAAAAGTCATCAATTGAGCCTATACCCATNATGCTAATGCTATTTAGATTGTTAATTCTATGATCAATCTTAAATTGGTAGTCAATATAGTCAGGTCTAATAGGTAATCCTACAAGTTCAAAAACATATTGTAGATAACTTCGTCTTAATGAAAACATCAAAGACGTTTTTGAAATCTTTTTTTCACCTTTAAAAATAGGTGTGTTTATTGTTATTCCAGCCTCACTAGCTCCAATTCTAAATTTACCACTAAATTTTTCTCTATTACCCTCTCTTTGTTCAAATGACAAAACACCTGATAAAGGGTTATCAAATTCTGCCCCAAAAGATGATGTAGATAGAGTTACTTCTCTTATAAAGTCAACATTTAACATTCCAACGGGACCACCTGCACTACCTTGTGTGCTAAAATGGTTTATATTAGGAATCTCCATTCCGTCTAAGTAGTATACAGTTTCGTTTGGAGCACCTCCCCTTATTATAAAATCATTTCTAAATCCACCAATCGATGGAGAAATTCCAGGTAAACTTTGTGCAACNTTTGTTATGTCATTGTTCCCTCCAGGATAGGTCTCTATTTCAACAGCAGATAGTGATTGTATAGACAGAGGTGTTTCGTTTTTCTTTTTAAATGGACTTTTAAATAAAACCACCTCATCTAATTGATCAGATAATTCATCCATCTTAAATAATAAATCCTGNGAACCAGCAGATTTTACTATGACATTAAATATCACCTCAGTCTTATAACCTAAGTAACTTGCTACAATGTTATAGCTATCAAACTGAATTTTTTCAAGTTTAAAGTATCCATTTTCATCTGAAATGGTTCCTAATGATTCACCTTCAATTAATATGGTTGCCCCCTGAAGTGGGAAAAGAGTTTTACTGTCAACCACTCTACCAGTTAAATCTCCAGAGTCTTGAGAAAATGAAAATTCAAATAAAAAAAAGATAAGAATTGTTAAGATGTTTAAGTTGGTATTTTTCAAAATGGTTTATTTTTTCTTTTTTTCTTTTTTTTCCTTTCTTTCTGTTTTCTTTTTTTCTTTATTTTCTTGCTCTTGTTTTTTTAATTTTCTTTCTTCCTGTTTCTCTTCGTAGAGACCCCTTAAACCTTTAAGATCTTCGGTGCTTATTTTTTCTTGGTCGGGTGCCTGTAGGGCACCATCTTCCACTCCAAAAAAATCTTTATTAGTTTGTTTTCTCATTATCTCTTTTGCCGCTTTTAAATTATAGTATAGACCAGGATCAATCAATTTATTTGCCACGTAGTTTTCCTTATTTTTTTTGTCCCATCTAATGAATATAAAACCACCTTTAGACTTTTCATCATATTTTACCCTGAAAACCTTAGCATGATTGGGGAGTCTCTGATATATTTCAATTTCATCTAATATATAACCAGCAAGATCAAGTAATTCCTCTACAAAAATTTTTTGTCCTTCATCGGATTTGTCGTTTATCGGTTCTAGATAAGTCTCCTCATATTCGTCTTCATCATAATCATCATACTGTGCATTGGTTTTGAAAAAACTAGCCGTTAATAAAAATATTAGCACTTTAATTCTCATATCATTTTCTTCACAACATAAGTCACAATGCCCCAAATTGAAAGTTCATTTCCTTCATCAATTTTTATCGGAGAATATCTTGAATTTTCTGGCATTAAATAAACTTCTTGATTTTTTAATTTTAGTCGTTTCACGGTAAATTCTCCATCTAAAAAGCACACAGCAATGGATCCATTTTTCGGTTCCTCACTTCTATCAATTACAATTAAATCTCCATCACTAAGCCCAGCACCATGCATTGAATCTCCATCTACTCTGGCATAAAATGTAGCCTCTTCATTTCTTACAATTTCTTTGTCCAAACTTATTCTAATTTCTTTAAAATCATCAGCTGGAGATGGAAAGCCAGCTGATATGCTATTATTGGTTAGTGGGATTGAGTGGGATTCATCTAAATTTGGTTTAAAAAAAAATATTCCTTCCTTCAGTTTTTTCATATGCCTACATTATTTAATTTTTATTACTTCTTTAATATCAGTAGTATACCGAGATGAAAGGTGTGCTTGTCGCATCTTCCAAGTTTGATTTAGATCTTGGTTGCCTAATTTTAAAAGACTTTCTCCAAATCTCAGGTGAATTTTATCTATAGCCTTCATTAAATTTCCATGTGTATTACCCGCATTTTGAAAAAGATTTAACTGTTTTGAACCTGAAGGTGTCAACTCTGTTAATATTACTCCACCCTTTTTGTAATTAGTATTTTTTTTAAATATTCGTTTGAGACCCATGTTGGCATATTTTGCTATTGTTATTGCTGAATTAGTTGGGTTAGGCAAATTTATCAGACTACTGTTGTAATACTGCTGATTACTTGGCAGGTGAGAGCTAGTTCGTATAAAAATTATAATGGCCTTACAATTGCTATTTTGACGCCGCAATTTTTGAGAACATATCGATGCATAGGTTACTATACGTTCTTCTAATTCCCAATATTTTTTTATCACCTCTTTAAAACTCCTGGTGGTTGCAATTGATTTTTTGCCTGGGTTTTCTTCATCTAGACTAATACAAGAATTCCCTTTTAAGTCTTTCTTTAATCGAAGACCCAGAATACTCATATTTTTTTTGACCCATTGGTCAGGAAGTTTACAAAAATTGTCTGCCGTTGTAACACCATTTTTTATGAGTAACTTTTTATATTGCCTTCCTATACCCCAAACATCTTCAATCTTTGTCCATTTCAGTGCCTTTGAAATTTGCTTTTCAGTTTTTATTACATATACCCCTCTTGTTTTGTGAACAAATTTTTTTGCAATTTTATTTGCAATTTTTGCGAGTGCTTTTGTTGGAGCNATACCTATCGATACAGGAATTCCTGTCCAACGTTTTATTTTTTGTTTTAAAAGAAATGCCTCTTTTTCTAAATCACAATATTTGAATCCTCTAAAATCTAGAAACGCCTCGTCTATACTATAAATTTCAATATTTGGTGTGTGTGTACTGAGAATTTTCATTATACGTTGACTCATGTCTCCGTAAAGTGGATAGTTTGAAGAAAAGACATTCACTTTTTCTTTTTTAAATATATTTAGGTATTTAAATGCGGGCGCTCCCATTGGTATACCAAGAGCTTTTGCTTCATTACTTCTAGAGATGACACATCCATCGTTATTTGATAAAATAACAACGGGAGAATTTTCTAATCTAGGTTGAAAAACTCTCTCACATGAAACGTAGAAATTATTGCAGTCGACTAATGCAAACATATAATTAAAAATAGTAATTTTATCTAAGATTTGAAGTCCTTTAGAATGGATAAATATTCTTTTTTGAATGCTGCACATACTGGTTATTTTGCTGAGATGTATGAAAAATATTTGCATGAGCCAGATAGTGTGGAAGCAAGCCTAAGAGCTTTCTTTCAAGGTTTTGATTTTGGAATTGAAAACAACCAAAATGGGCATTCCAAAACTAGTGAAAAAGAAATTCCAAAGCATTTAGAACGTGAGTTTAAAGTAGTTCAGTTGATAGATGCTTATCGGAAAAGTGGTCACCTTTTTACAAAAACAAATCCTGTTCGTGAAAGACGAACATACAGTCCAAATCTTGATATAAAAAACTTTGGCTTATCTGTTGATGATTTGAATGAGGTCGTTGGCGCCGGGGAAACAATGGGAATAGGACCTTCCACTCTTTCTCAAATAATAAAACATCTCCAGGATATTTACTGCGATTCAATTGGAATTGAATATATGTATATCAGAAATCCAAAGAGAGTTAGATGGATTAAAGACAAATTACATAAAAATAATAATCACCCAAAATTTACAAGTGAACAGAAAAAGCATATTTTAAAAAAACTAACTCAAGCTGTTTCGTTCGAAAATTTTTTACATAAAAAATATGTTGGTCAAAAAAGATTTTCTCTAGAAGGAGGGGAATCATTAATACCTGCCTTAGATGCACTAATAAATCAAGCAGACAANAAGGGAGTAGAGGAGTTTGTAATGGGGATGGCTCATAGAGGGAGATTGAATACTTTGACGAATATTTTTGGAAAATCAAGTCGGGATATATTTTCCGAATTTGAAGGTAAAGATTACGATGAAATTGTTTTTGATGGTGATGTCAAGTATCATTTGGGCTGGACTTCTAAAATTGATCCNAATGGAGATGGAAAAAAAATCAATATTAACTTAGCTCCAAATCCCTCTCATTTGGAAACAGTAGGAGCAGTTGTTCAAGGAATTTCTAGAGCTAAACTTGAGAAAAAATATCATTTTGACACAAAAAAGGTATTACCAATTATTGTACACGGAGATGCAGCTATTGCAGGTCAAGGACTTCCATACGAAATAGTACAAATGGCTAAACTAAAAGGCTATGGGACTGGTGGAACAATACATATTGTAGTAAATAATCAAATTGGTTTTACAACCAATTATTTGGACGCAAGGTCATCCACTTATTGCACCGATGTTGCTAAGGTAACCCTATGTCCTGTTTTACATATCAATTCAGACGATGTAGAAGCGGTCGTCCACGGAGTATCTTTTGCTTTAGATTATCGTATGGAATTTGGTGAAGATGTGTTTATTGATTTGTTAGGATATAGAAAATATGGTCATAATGAAGGAGATGAACCAAGATTCACACAACCTCAATTATACAAGGCCATTGGAAATCATAAAAATCCAAAACAGATTTATGCTGAAAAACTTATTAGTCAGGGAGTAATAAGTGAGGATTATCTTAAAAAAATTGAAACTGAGTACAGTTCATCTCTAGAATCTGACCTAGAAGATTCAAAGAAAATCGATACTACAGAAATTACACCTTTTATGGCTGATGAATGGAGTAATTTTGAAAGAGAAGATGAGTCTAAAATGTTAACCACAATCAATACCTCTGTTTCAAGTGAAAAACTATTTAAAGTTGCTAAAGCAATAACTCAATTACCTTCCGAAAAAAAATTTCTTAGAAAAATTCAAAAATTAATTGATGAGAGGAAGAAGATGTTCTTTGAAAAAGACTCTTTGGATTGGGCAATGGGAGAGATGCTAGCTTACGGAAGCCTCCTNNTAGAAGGTCACGACATAAGAATTTCAGGNCAGGATGTTGAAAGAGGAACGTTTTCTCATCGTCATGCAATAGTTAAAGCTGAGGATTCAGAAGAAGAGGTTATATTGTTAAATAATATATCAAATAATCAGGGTAAATTTAGAATTTATAATTCTCTGCTTTCTGAATACGGAGTTTTAGGTTTTGATTATGGTTATTCAATGGCANCCCCCAATTCCCTNACCATATGGGAAGCACAATTTGGAGACTTCTCAAATGGAGCTCAAATAATGATAGATCAGTATATTTCTGCAGCCGAAGACAAATGGAAGCTTCAAAATGGTATAGTTCTTTTGCTTCCTCATGGNTACGAAGGACAGGGTGCTGAACATTCTTCGGCNAGAGTTGAGAGGTATTTACAGTTATGTGCAAAGGACAACATGTTTGTTGCAAATTGTTCTACTCCTTCAAATTTATTTCATCTTTTAAGAAGACAAATAAAGTTAAGTTATAGAAAACCTCTTATAATTTTTACCCCTAAGAGTTTACTGAGGCATCCACTTGTGGTTTCTAAAGTAAAAGATTTTACAGATGGAAATTTCAAAATGATTATTGATGATTGTTACGTGGATTCTAAACATGTTAAAAAATTAGTTTTTTGCTCAGGTAAATTTTATTATGACTTATATAGAGCTAGAGAAGAAAGGAAAATTAAAGATGTGGCATTTGTTAGAATAGAGCAATTATTTCCTTTACCAATTGAAGAAATAAGAATTATTTTAAAAAAGTATTCTCAAGTAAATGATATTGTTTGGGCTCAAGAAGAGCCAAAAAACATGGGTGTTTGGAGTCATTTACTACTGCATCTCCCCGAAGCTAAAGAGTTTCGGTCAGTATCTCGCAGGTTTTATGGCTCTCCTGCAGCAGGAAGTTCGAAGAGATTTAATAAAAGACATAATGAAGTGATAGATTATGTTTTTGATGAAAAAAAAGATAATTTTAAACTAAAGAAAAAACATAAAAAAAAGAGAAACTAAACAGGTATGAAATTAGAAATGAAAGTTCCCTCTCCAGGGGAATCAATAACTGAAGTAGAAATTGCTCAGTGGTTAGTTTCAGATGGAGATTTTGTTGAAAAAGATCAGGCTATTGCTGAGGTAGATTCAGATAAAGCTACCCTTGATTTACCTGCTGAAGCCAGCGGAGTTATTACTTTAAAGGCAGAAGAAGGTGACTCTGTTGAAGTTGGACAGGTTGTTTGTTTGATTGACACAGACGCGATCGGTGGCGAAAACAAATCCAAGTCTAAAAATGAGATTGTTGAAAAAAAAGTAGACACAAGTGTTGAAAAGGAGCCCATCATTACTAAAAAAACCTATGCTTCTAATCATTCATCACCTGCAGCTAGGAAAATACTTGACGAAAAGGGAATAGACCCAATTGAAATTGACGGCTCTGGAAAGGATGGAAGAATTACTAAAGGGGATGCTGTTAATGCCAAAGCATCAATGGGTACTCCTCCGAAAGACATTCGGAGAAAATCTGATAAATCAAAAATGTCTCTTCTAAGAAGAAAAGTTGCTGAAAGATTGGTAAGCGCCAAAAACGAAACGGCAATGCTAACCACATTTAATGAAGCTAATATGTCTGAGATATTTTCTTTAAGAAAAAAATTTAAAGACTCATTTAATGAAAAGCATGACGTTGGTCTTGGCTTTATGAGTTTTTTTACTAAAGCCGTTGTTCATGCTCTAAAACAATACCCAGATGTTAATTCTATGATAGATGGGGACTTTCAAATCAAATATGATTTTTGTGATATAAGTGTTGCTGTGTCTGGCCCTAAAGGTTTGATGGTTCCTGTTTTGAGAGGTGCTGAAAAATTGACTTTTAAAGAAATTGAATTGGAAATTAAAAGGCTAGCTTTACGGGCCAGAGAAGGTGAAATAACTGTTGACGAAATGACTGGGGGCACATTTACAATTTCTAATGGAGGTGTATTTGGTTCCATGCTTTCAACACCTATAATTAATCCTCCTCAGTCAGGAATATTAGGAATGCACAATATAATTGAACGCCCTGTGGCAATTGACGGCAAGGTAGTAATACAGCCGATGATGTATTTAGCTTTTTCCTATGATCATAGGATAATTGATGGAAAAGAGTCTGTTGGTTTTTTAGTTGCAGTAAAAGAGGCGATTGAGAATCCTATTGAAAAATTAATGAACAACAATCCAAATAAAGCTTTAGAGTTATAGAAATCTAGGGAAAATCAATTGAAAGATTTTCATAATCTATTTTTGCTTTTATTTCATTTAAAATATCACTACCTAAAATCCCATCGATTTCTTTTTCTTTTTGTTCCCTAAGTGCTCCATTAATTGTACTCATATCTATTAGCATTAGCTTAGTATCTATTCCTTTTTGAGGATTAAAAATTAATTTGCAATTGTCACTAGATATCGCACCCAATTTTTTTTCTGCAGCAGATGTAAGTTCCATTTCTACACCTCTAGATTGAAGATTATATTTATCTTTTTTTAAAATATCAAAACAACTGTTTGAAGCGCCAGTATCAACTAAAAATATAGCATCTTTGTTGTTTAATTTAAGGACGCAGACTAAATGTTTACTTGAAGTAATCTCAAGTGATATTTTTTTCTTTTTTTTTTTCAATTAACTGGGAAATCTACATTAAATATAAAAATTTAGAGTATTCTTGATATCCAAATACATAAATTTGTTTTGTGAATTTTATAGATACACATAGTCATTTATATTTAAAGGATTTTGATATTGATATTGATGAAGAAATAAAAACATCAATCGACCTAGGAATCCGGGAATTTTATTTACCATCTATCGATAGTTCCTATACAAATAGAATGATCAAGTTGAAAAATAAATATCCAGGCGAAATCAAATTAATGATGGGTCTTCATCCAACCCATATTGACACCAACTTTGAGAAAGAAATAGCTCATGTAAAAAAAATGCTTGAAGAAGAAAAATTTTCTGCAGTTGGAGAAATTGGTATAGATTTATATTGGAATAAAAAGAACATCAAGAAACAAATTAATATTTTTATTCAGCAAATTGAAATTGCCTTATCAAAAAAACTTCCAATTGTAATTCACTGCAGAGAGGCTTTTGANGANGTATATAAAGTTTTAATAAATTTCAAAAAAGAGAATCTNATNGGAATTTTCCATTGTTTCACAGGTACAAAAGAACAGGCTCAAAAAATAATTGATTTAGANTTTAAGTTAGGTATTGGAGGAGTTGTAACATTTAAAAACGGAGGAATTGATAAATTTTTAAATCAAATTCCCTTAGCATCGATAGTTTTAGAAACTGATGCTCCATACCTCGCACCACATCCGTATAGAGGTAAAAGGAATAAAAGTTCTTATCTATTAATCATTGCTAAAAAAATTGCTGAAATTTATAATTTACCAATAGAAGAAATTGCTAACCAAACAACAAAAAATGCTAAAAGTGTATTTAAAATTTAGTGTAATTTTATGTTTTTAAATATAAAAAGAGAGGTGGCCGAGTGGCTTAAGGCGCACGCTTGGAAAGCGTGTATGCGTTAATAGCGTATCGAGGGTTCGAATCCCTTCCTCTCTGCTAACATATTTTTGGCTACATGACTATTTTATTTGTCAAATTCTAAACAATTATTCTAAAATTCTTTTTATAAATTATTAATAACAAATCCAAGAATGGTAGATTAGTAATCTTCATTTAGTCAACAATTTAAGCTTTACCATACCAATTTCTGAAAATTCCTTATTTGTGTATGCTGTAAAAAAAACAGTATAAATATTATTCCCTTCATGGATTAACCCTAGAGGTGTTCGCATTTTGGTCCACCATTTTTTTGTGTGATTTTCTAAGTTTATAAATTTTGCTTTTGACCAATTTAATCCATCAATTGATATAGAGTAACCAAAATTTATATTCCCACCATCCACCATGGCGAAGTATACACCACTATCTGTTTTTGTTATAATAGGATTTTCAGCAAAGTTTTTATGGAATTTCACAGGGCCATCTTTAGAAAGCTTTTCCCATGGTCCNGATAGTGTTTNTGCTGTAGCAAGAGTCAGGTTCCACTTTGGATAATTGAGATTTATAGGCATATAGGGATGTTTTTCGGTTTGAGTCTGAGCACTGCCATAAAANCCATACCATATCCNTCCAACTAGATATGGAAAAAAAGAATCATTNCCTTGTAANCCNACCCATGGTCCATCATCCTTGTCTGGTTCTAAAATATAATTTAAATCCTTGTACGGTCCNCCAAAACCACCCTCACCTTTTATTTCTGAAACTGCTCTCATAATCCTGCCTTCGTAGTTAATATACCAACCGGTTGAATCATTTGGTTTGGATTTGTATTTNANGTAAAATAAATTGTATCTATCNTCATCTTGGTTNTAAATGGGAATCGGAGACCATATTGAAGCATTTTTATCCTTACCAGTAAAATCACCACTAGATTCAAATAAAGTTGATACTCGAACCCATTTTATACCATCCTTACTTTTCCAATGAGCTAAACGCATTTTTACAAGGTCTGGATCTTCAAANCGCTCCGATGTAAAAAGATGATATTCCCCTTTATATTTGAATGCTCTACCTCCTTCGAATCCGTATTTATTGTCCTCAGTTCCTGCATCTCTTTTTTTTATAATGGGTCCTTCATGAACATCAACAATCTTAAAAGTATATTTCGTATTTTGAAAGTTCAAAAAAAATAGGAGGTTTAATAACCAAAAATATATCATCATACTATAAAAATTTGTCTACTTTTTGGTATGCATTTATTACACCTAATTCTCCTTTTTTTCCTGGAATTGAATTACCATGTTCCATTCCAAGAATACCATTATATCCTTTATTATGAATATACTTAAATACGTTAGTGTAATTTATTTCACCTGTAGTTGGCTCATTTCTTCCAGGATTATCTCCTATCTGAAAATATTCAATTTCGCTCCAACAGTTTTCTATATTCGGAATTAAATTTCCCTCTTGTATTTGTTGATGATATATGTCAAATAAAATTTTACAAGACGGCGAATTAACGGATTTACAAATTTCATAAGCCTGTGGACTTTCTTTCAAAAATAAACCAGGATGATCTCTAAAATTTAAAGGTTCTAATACCATAACTAAGCCGTGAGGTTCTAATAAATTGGAGGCTTGTTTTAAACTTTCTATAACATTTGCTGTTTGAAAAGAAATATCTTGTCTTAAATCTAAATGTCCAGGAACAACTGTCATCCATTTTGCATTTACACGTTTTGCTACAAATATTGCTTTGTTTATATAATCTAAAAATTCTTTTCTTGAAGATATATCACCACTTGTTAAGTTTGGTTCTTTCCAATAAATTTTGTGTGCAACAAACACTCCCATATGTAGACCTCTTTTTATCATAGTTGAAGCCATTTTTTCTTGAAGACTTATATCTCGCATACGTATATCATTATCTTCAAATGCAGTAAAACCTAAATCTGCCATGAAATTTAATTGATCAATTGGATCATTACCAGCATGATTTTTAAACATACCTATATGAGGTGCATAATGTAAATTATATTTGTATTCAGTTTTAATTCGATTATTATTTAGCAATAAAGATGACTTTGAAATTCCCATCCCCGCCAATACTGTAGTTTTAGTAAAATTTCTTCTATTCATATTAAATTATTTGTTTTTCCTGGAGTTGGAATTGCATATTTACCATTTACATCTGGTAATGAGGTGGGGTGTATCCCAACTTCCTTAGGCATTAATTGAAGTTTAGAGTTCATAGCTTGTTCTAAAGTTATTTTTTTTCCCGTTTAAGTAGCCATTCATCCTAGGATTGCTGTTAAAGTACTCATAGCTCCATTTTCTGCATCTGACATCACCTTACCTTCTCGAATGGAATTAAATAATAAATCATGTTCTACTTGATATGGATCTGGATCTTCACCCCATTTTCTTGGATATTTATATTTCCTTTTCCCTTCAAGATCTAAGATCTCTCCTTT
>PBVB01000038.1 GCA_002728075.1 Flavobacteriaceae bacterium | reverse complement strand
GTTTTAGATGCATTTGGAGAGGCACCATCACCGGATGCAATAAAAATGTTTGAAACATTTTGTTTGGTCTTGGGTCTAACAATAATTGGAATATTATTTGTTATTTACGGATCACTTTCATTTAATGATTTGGATGTTTTGAAAAGGTTATCTTTTCTCTTTTTTGTTCTTGCTGGATTTTTTGCGCTTCCCGATTTGATTGCATTTTTGAAAGGTGATCCTACCGCACCACTACCAGTTATTATTTTAGGACTTACTACTCTTGGACTGTTTTTTTATGGCTCAAAAAAAGGTACTCTTTAATTAAAAATCTATGAAAATAATTAAATCAATCTCAATTTTTTTTCTAGCTATATATACTTATGGACAGAACGATGTTAAATATATAAATAGCCAGGAAAANATCGATAGTGGTTATCCTTTTTCNGAAGCNGTAATCGTNGATAATATTGTCTACCTTTCAGGNAAAGTTGGNAGNCTNCCAAGTGGAGAANTGANTCANAGGAGGAATTGAAGCAGAGACAATGCAAACATTAAAAAACATAGAATCGGTTTTACAAAAAATCAATCTTACAAAAGAGGATATTTTCAAGTGTACGTGTATGCTTGTTGATATAAAAGATTGGCCAAAAATGTCCAAAGTCTATAAAAGTTTTTTTAATAGAAAAAACTTACCTGCAAGAAGTGCTTTTGCTGGAAGTGGTTTAGCTTTGAATGCTAAAGTTGANATAGAATGTTTAGCAAAAGTTAGATAATTCATATATTTATTTAAAAACAAATCATATGAAAAATTTAACATTAATATTATTGCTTTTAGTTAGTTCATTTACTTTCTCACAGCAATACGAATACAAAATCATATCTGTTATCGAATCAGTTGTTCCAAATGGACTAGGTCGCTCAAGAATGCTTTCTGAAACGCAGCCTGTTGATTATAAATCAGCTACGACTATAAGAACAGAAGAAGGGAAGCAGAAAAGTGACAAATCAAGATCAGAAATTAGAACCAAAGTTTTTGAAGAAACAAAGCTTTTGAACTTTTATAATATAGGCGGAATTAGATTCAATAACATNGCNACAAACGATGCACTTATAACTGCAAAATTAAATGATGANGCAGCAAAAGGATGGGTNTTANCATTCGTNACAAGTGGNGTAGAGTCGTCTGGAGATAAAGACAAAATTGGAATTTACGCGACAAGATTTATTTTAAGAAGAGAAGTAAAGTAGGCTTTATTTTGCTGATAAGCTAGTTAGTTTGTTAATCAAACTTTCAAGTCTGAAATCATTATTACTTAAAACAAGGATTGTTCTTTTCTTATCTAAGAGACGAACGATTCTTGTTTTATATCCAGGGTTACTACCTGAATGACTTACAATTTTGTTATTGGGGTCTTTATTTAGTCTCCAACCAAAGCCATAAAAACTTAACTTATCGCTATTTAATTTATACGGAGTGAAAGCTTCATCCAAGGCACTTTTACTTACCAAGGTCTCATCATAGAGCGCTTGATCCCATAATAATAAATCAAACACATTCGAACTTACTCTACCGGGCCCCTTTCTGTTTCCGAGCCAAATAGTATAATTTGATGATAAAAAATTGTTGGCATTAACAAATCTTCCTAAGGAATCTTTTTTGTGTCCATAAGCAAGNTTATTTAATTCTTTTTTTTCCTGATTGNTTCTTATNGCNGTATTTGTCATNTTTANAGGTTCAAAAATCCATTTTCTTGATAACTCAACAAAATCTTCTCCAGTAACTTTTTCAACAATGCTGCCTAAAAGCACATATCCTGTATTACTGTATTCATATTTNTCACCCGGAGTAAAAATCATTTCAGGTTTATATATATTTAAATATTCCAGAATTTCTGTATTGCCAGCCACTTTAGATTTATCCCAATTTTCATCCATTATTTTTTGATAGTCNGGAAGGCCGCTTGTGTGAGTTAGAAGATTTCTAATTGTAATTCCCTTATATGGGAGATCCAAATATTTTTCAACCAAGTCATCGTAACTTAACAATCCCTTTTCCTTACACATCATTATGATCATGGCTGTAAATTGCTTGGAAATAGAAGCCAATTCAAATATGTCTGAAGAACTTAAAGGGATGTTATTTTCAAAATCCCTTTTACCGTTCACNCCGTTAAAAATTACCTTTCCTTCTGATGCAATTAGAATAACGCCGGAAAAATTTTCAGAAACAGCAGTATTAAAAATTTTTTCAATTTCGTTGCTTGANGTGCAAGCTGCAAACTTTATGAAAATAAATAAAAGAGATATATATTTGAACATAAATTTATTTTAGATGAAACACATTTTAGCAATTCTAATTTTGTCATCAATAACAATNANNAGCTGCACAAAGGACGATGATAGCTATGCATACGGAGAGCAACGCAAACCATCTCCTTCATATGAAGATATCAGCAATTAAAAGTTTGGTAAATAAAGGAAATTAAGTACTAGCACCTATAAGGTAACCAATAATTAAACCTAAAACCAACATAATTATTGTTTTGCCAGTAAACAGCCACTTGAAGTTTTTNTCCCAAGAGTCTGGAATGAAGTTTTGGTTTTCATCTTCTAGACTTCCACTAGTGGTAGCCCAATATGCATAGATGTATACTCCTCCTAATAGACAAGCAGCGAAAATGGCAGTAATTAAAATTTCACTCATTTTGATTAAAATTGTTTGACCATATACAATATACGAAATCCCTAAAATTGATAATAATTAAATCAATAGAATGTTATTGTTAAATAAAATAATTGTACTTTATATTTGTTTAAAAATGAGAGATTTACAAAAAAACATTTATGATTTTACCACACTTTTTATAAGGGTTACAACTGGGTTTTTAATGTTTTATTTGCATGGGTTGGGTAAAATAACCTCGGGTTACGAAAGATGGGAAAAACTTGGTAGAACTATTACTGATTTAATTGGAATTGATTCACTTGCAATCCCTTTAGGATTTATGGCAAGCTTTTCTGAATCTATTTTTGCAGTTTTCATCTTATTTGGATTTTATACAAGAACTTCAACCTTATTTTTGGGATTTACTATGCTGGTGGCTTTTAGTAAACATTTTTTTTCTGAAGGGTTAAAGTCTGGTGAAATGGCTCTTCTTTACTTAATTATGTGTATTGTAATTTATCTTTTAGGACCTGGTAAATTTAGTGTTGATAGATTAATTAAAAAATAAATCATGATAAGACTTATTATAAAGACTCTCGCAGCGTTAATTTTATTGCTTTTTTTGTTAGTAACTGGATATTGTTTATCAAAATATTATCAGGCAGAAAAACTTTACTCTCAACTTACCCTTCCACCCGAAATTATTAAAGTACAAGGGTTTAATTTTCGTGATTTAAATAAAAATGGGAAGCTTGACATATATGAAGACTCTAGAGAATCAGTAAATAAAAGAGTAGAAGATTTATTAAGCCAAATGACTATCGAGGAGAAAGCCGGACAAATGTTTATTACGATGATTGGTATGGGAAGAGACGGAGGTCACTTAGATCTACCACCAATTAATAAACATTCACTAGATGATCCATTATTCAAGATAGGAATATATTTTTCACTTGAAACCAATGCTGAAATGATCGTAAAAAGGAAAATGAGTCATTTTAATATACTTCATGCATACACTCCTGAAGCCATAGCTAGATTTAACAATAATCTCCAAAGGAAAGCTGAAAGGACAAGGTTGGGCATACCAGTTACAATTGCTACAGATCCAAGACATGGTGCTAGAGAAAATGAAACAGGAGTAGGTGGAATTTTCACACCTTCCTTTTCAAGATGGCCAACCTCTTTAGGTCTAGCAGCAACAAGAGATACAACATTGGTGAGAGAATTTGGTGAAATTGCAAGGGAAGAATACAAATCTTGTGGTATAAGACTTGCCTTACATCCTATGGCAGATCTTGCTACGGAACCAAGATGGGCTAGGATTAATGGAACTTTCGGAGAAGATGCACAGCTATCTGCGGCTATGACTTATGCATATATAAAGGGGTTTCAAGGAGATACTTTATCAAATAAGAGCGTCATAACTATGGTAAAGCATTTTTCAGGAGGT
The DNA here is from genome assembly GCA_002728075.1 of Flavobacteriaceae bacterium. Lineage (GTDB taxonomy): Bacteria > Bacteroidota > Bacteroidia > Flavobacteriales > Flavobacteriaceae > TMED96. The sequence continues at coordinate 5,101 of PBVB01000038.1, read as the reverse complement.
GGGCCACAAAAGGATGGTGAAGATGCCCACTTTCCATATGGTAAAGAACAAGTTTATCCAGGTGATAATTTCAATTATCACCTAATACCATTTACAAAAGGAGCATTACCAGCTAATACTGGCCAAATAATGCCGTACTATGGTATTCCTGTTGGTCAAACCAAAGAAGAAGTTGCTTTCGGATTTAATAGAGAAATTATAACTGAACTTTTAAGAGATTCCCTGAAATTTGATGGAGTAGTTTGTACAGATTGGAATATCATAAANCCTATGCCTATGGCAGATATCGCCGGAAGAGAAAGAGCCTGGGGGGTGGAAAATTTAACTCCGGAGCAAAGGTTAAAAAAATCAATTTTAGCGGGAGTTGATCAAATAGGAGGAGAATCAAGTACTGAACAAATAATTAATCTTGTTCAAAAGGGAGAAATAACAGAATCAAGAATAGATCAATCTGTAAGAAGAATTTTAAGAGATAAATTTACTATTGGGNTATTTGATAATCCTTTTGTTGATGTTAACATAATTTCAGAGAAATTATCAAAACAAGATGAAATTAACAAAGGGGAGATAGCTCAAGTTAAATCCACGGTTTTATTAAAAAACCAAAATAGGGTTTTGCCATTTAAGAAAAATATAAAATTATACTTATCGGGATTTAAATATCAAAATCAATTTTCTAAATATGCAGAANTAGTNNTAAANCCTNAAGATGCAGATTATATTNTNGTAAGAAAGGANACTCCTTTCGACATANGANAAGGNACNATGGTTGAAGCTTTTTTTCATCAAGGAAGGTTATTCTATAATGAAGANGAACTTGCTGNGTTAAGAAACNTCTCNAAAGAAAAAAAAATTATATCAATTGTTAATCTAGAAAGAGGTGCAGTTTTAACAGANTTAGATAATTTAAGTGAAGCTCTTTTGGTTGATTTCGGCACACAAGACCATCTTATTGCTGATATATTATTTGGAATAGAAAAGCCAGGGGGAAAGTTACCAATTGAACTACCTAGATCCCAGGAGGCCGCAAATAACCAAATGGAGGATGTNCCCTATGATTCCGAAAATCCATTATATAATTTTGGNCATGGCTTAGAATATTAAAAATCTTTGGCATAGAATTTGAANNANAATNGAANGTAATAANTAATTAAATAAATAAGCACTATGAAAAATCTTAACCTAATTAGNTTATTATCACTTTTATTGGTAATGTCTTTTTACAGATGTGATAAGCAAAGTGATGAATTTATTTCAGACNTAGACACNACTTCTTTTGTCGAAGCTTTTTTAGCTTTTGTGTTTGATCAAGATGTAGAAGAACTTGTTGATGACGCTTTTATCCAAGAGTCTTTTTCATCAAAAACTACAGATATTTCTTTATCTAGCATTAGTGCTAAAGATCCAAAGAAAAATTTTAAAGGAGACCGCTATGGGAAGTGTGCTTCTATAACAGTTGATGAGGATAACAACGTAAAAACCGTTTTTTTCAATGGTGATTGCTTTGGTAAAAGAGGCCAAACAAGAACAGGAACCATAGTTATTACTTACTCAGAAACAAAGGGTGAAATTGGAAGCTTTAGGCAAGTTGAATTTGATAATTATTATTTAAACGGAATCAAAATAGAGGGTGTTCGAAGATATGAGGTTGTCGATATTGAAGAAGGAGTTGATAAAACTGTTCAAATGACCCTTGAAAATGGTAAAATGATTTATCCCGACGGAAGTTTTTCAACAAAATCTAAGTTTATTACTAAATACATAACATACAATGAGGGGGAAAGAGTTTCCACATCAGTTACTGGAAATGCAAATGGGATTAACTCAGATGGAACTGCATATGAGATGGAAATTACATCTCCTATACTTTTCACAAGAGCCTGTGCTAAAGAGCTTATTCATAAAAAGGGTAAAATTCCTGTTTCAGGTGTTAAAAGAGTTATCAAGGGTGAAGCAGAAATGATTATCAACTACGGCGATGGAGGATGCGATTTTGTTGCAGAAGTCACAAAGGATGGAGTTACTGAAACTATTGATCTTAAAGAAATTAAAAGGAAAAGGAGATTTAGAAAATTGAAATCATAACCTGTTCGCTTTAATATTTTGTTTTAAAAACTCTTGTGATTGTCACAAGAGTTTTTTTATTTAATAGAAAAATTTAAAGATGGAGAATAATTGGAAAGAAATTAATGGGAAGTTAACCAAAGAATTTAAATTCAAAGATTTTAAAGAAGCTCTGGTTTTCATAAATAAAGTTGGAGATCATGCTGAAAGTATCAATCATCACCCTAAAATTATTAACGTTTATAGCTCTGTAATAATTGAACTTTGGACACACGATAAAGATGCTATNACTGATTTGGACTATGCACTATCTGGTCTTATAGATACGATAAGTTTATAATTTTGTGGTTTTTTTATATGATTTTCTAAAAAAGTTAGGTTTTTTTAAGAAATAATCAAATTAATTTCATTTAACAACTAATTTTGTTGGTTTAACGCTCTATCATTTAGTAGATTAGCTGTTCGTGCCATTACTAATTAATTTCAAATGATCTCCTTACTATGGAACTCTGACTGGAATTTGTTTAAGTCAATTATCAGATGTAGTTGGTCATTTAATTTTATATTAACTTTTACATGTACAACACTGTTTGCACAGCTGCCGAGATCATCTAATTTGATAGGTAGCTATAGTTTCACGGGTAACGCTAATGATTCAAGTGGTAACAATTATAACGGAACTTTCACAGGAAATCCAACATTGACTAGTGATAGAAATGGAGCATCTAATTCTGCATATGTATTTGATGGTAATGATTATATATATACNAGTGACAGCATGGCTAACGAATTCACTAACGTATTTACAATTAGTGCTTGGATAAAATCAACNAACAANGCAACGGTNGATATTTTTGGTTTAGGACANCAGGANTGNANNTCAAACGCNGGTCCTGTTATTCGTNTGGGACCNAACATNAATTTNAATAGATGNAATGNAGGNTTTAATACATCNAATAGCAATTATTATTATGANGGNNTNTGGCACCATTACGCNTTTACTTANAATGGNAGTCAGAGNAAAGTTTATAGAGANGGAAATTTNGTAAANACNAATACNNANTCAAANATNTTNAATATTAACACTTANGGTCTTGCNATTGNNAGGGCNCAAATGGACCTAGCAGGCAACTATTTTATCGGCGCTATGGATGAAGTAAATGTTTGGAATGTAGCACTCACAGACAACGANATAAGTTCAGTATATAACTATTCAGGAAATGCAGCTCCTACCAACATTACTTTATCCGCAACTGCTTTTAATGAAAATTTACCAACCGGCACGCACGTCGCATCCCTAACCGCGACTGATTCGGACAATGGAGATAGTCACACTTTTACTTTAGCAACAGGTAATGGAACCAACGATGCAGACAATAACCATTTTACAGTTCAAGGCGCATCACTTAAAACAAGTGGAACATTTGACTTTGAGACCAAGTCTTCTTACAATATATACATAAACACCAATGACGGAACAGCCAATTATGCTAAGGCTTTTACGGTAACTGTAAGTGACGTTAATGAAGCACCAGATGATATTAAATTTGGAAAAAATATATTTAAAGATGGCCTCCTACTCCATTTAGACTCTGGAAGTCCTGATTCCTTTTCGGGCATTGGTAATACTTGGAATGATTTAAGTGGGAATAATTACAATGGAACATTAATGAACTCTCCCTCGTTTTCCAATGACAACGGAGGTATGATTAATCTTAATGGTTCAACCCAGTGGGTACAGTTAAATTCCTTCGCAGGGGTGTTATCTAATAATTCGTCCTATACTATAAGTGTATGGTTTAAGTCAACAGAAACTAACGCTTCGGGTCAAGTTTATAATAATTCAATTTTTTCAATGCATGACTCCTCAGGAGGAAATATTTTTAGAATTGGTGCTGCTCCAGATGCCAGTAAAGGAGTTTATTATAATTTCGGAGTAGGTGCTCCAGAAGGACGAGCTTCATCTGGGACCAATCTGCATGATAATCAGTGGCATAATATTTTTATTTCAAAAGATACTGGAGGTCAAGCACAGTTTTATTTGGATAACAATCTCGTTTCTACCAACAACTCTAACACTGATGGAACACCTTTTAATAACGTTGGCAAGGTTTCTATAGGGCAAGAATTTGATAATGCATCAACGAGTGACCATTTCCAAGGTAGTATACCCGTTGTAATTATTTACAACAATATACTTACTCAAAGTGAAAGGGTAGAGTTATACAATTCCTACAAAAAAAGATATATAGATGGTGGGGACATACAATTTAGTTCATCGGTTGCTACCCTCACCATCGATGAGGGTTCATCGGTTGGCTCATTGGTAGGCACGTTGTCTGCTACAGGTAAGGATGCAGGGGAGACCTTGACCTATAGTCTTGTAAGTAATGGTCAGTCATCCAGCCAACACAATAGTTCTTTTACTGTATCTGGAACCCAAATTTTAACAGCCGCAGCCATTGATTATGAAACAACCTCAACATTAAACTTAAATATACAAGTTAGTGATGGTACCTCTACCTATCAAGAAGCGTTCACCGTATATGTTAACGACATAAACGATAATGCGCCAACCGACCTAGCTGTATCTAGCAGTACCTTTGCAGAGAGTGTAACCACTGGAACAGGAGTAGCTAGCATTACAACAACCGATGCAGATAGCTCAGCGGTAAACTCTTTCACCTATAGTTTAATATCAGGTAACGGAACCAATGATGCCGACAACAGTAGCTTTACAATAAGTGGATCTTCACTTGTTACCAGTGGAACTTTTGATTATGAGACCAAGTCATCACTAAAAGTATACCTTCAGGTAAACGATGGGGTAGCCTCTTATGCAAAAGCACTAACTTTAACAGTGTCGGATGTAAATGAAACACCAACGGATATATCTCTAACCAGTACAAGGGTAACGGAAAATGTTCCATTGGGCACCCAGGTAGGAACCCTGTCAACAACGGATCCAGATTCTGGCAACACCTTTACCTATAGTTTAGTTAGTAGCAACGATGCAAGAGACGATGACAATGGAAGC
>PBVB01000037.1 GCA_002728075.1 Flavobacteriaceae bacterium | reverse complement strand
TAGATAGAGGTATATATTTTAAATACTTTCCAATTCCAAAAACTCCAAAAAGTAATTGAATTAAACCCACCATAACTCCAAGAATTACGAGATCATTTATGTATTCTGTAGTAAAAGGCTCTACATTTTGAGAAAGTACATTAAATATAAAAATTGATATTATTGAAACAGGACCTACGTTTAAATAATTTGAACTCGATAAAAGCCCATACACTAACAAAGGGAGAAAAGAGCCATATAGACCATAAATTGGAGGTATGCCTGCTAATAAAGCAAAAGCCATTGCTTGTGGGATTGTCACAATTCCAATAGTAATACCTGCTAATAAATCGTCTTGAAAAGAATATTTATTTGGGAAGTTAAAAAATTTCTTTATCATAGTTTACAAGTTACAAATAGACATTATAATTGGTTATATTATTTCCCCATAACTAAAGAATTGATATTAACAAAATCTTTAAATAAGTTAATAAATAGGTTTAAAATCAACGATGAAATTTCGTTAATAAAAACTATTTTCTTTAGGTTTGCCTTATATATATATTTGCTAATGGAAAACGTAAAATGCTTGATTATTGGTAGTGGACCGGCAGGATATACAGCAGCAATTTATGCTGCTAGAGCTGATTTAAACCCTGTCGTCTACACAGGGATGGAACCTGGTGGGCAATTAACAACCACAACAGACGTTGACAACTTTCCAGGATATCCCAATGGAATTGAAGGACCTATTATGATGCAAGAATTACAAAAACAAGCCGAGAGGTTTGGAACTGATGTGAGAATAGGGCATGTGACTCGAGTGGAATTAAATTCTGAGAAAGGGAAAATGCATACCGTAACAATTGACGAAAATAAAACCCTATATGCAAAAACAATTATTATTTCCACAGGGGCAAGTGCCAAATATCTCGGTCTACCAAGCGAACAAAGATTGATAGGAGGTGGCGTTTCTGCTTGTGCAGTTTGTGATGGTTTTTTTTATAAGAACCAAGAGGTTGCAATAGTTGGGGGTGGTGACACTGCTGCTGAGGAAGCTACTTACCTAGCAAATATTTGTTCTAAAGTAACAATGATTATAAGGAGAAATGAAATGAGAGCGTCCAAAGCGATGCAACATAGGGTCAATAAAACCAATAACATTGAAATTTTATATGAATCTGAAATTTGTAAAGTATTAGGTGATAATGTAGTTGAAGCTATTGAGGTTGTAAATAACAAAACAGAAGTAAAAACGAAAATTCCTATTTCTGGACTATTCATAGCAATAGGACATCAACCGAATACAGAAATTTTTAGAGGTCAAATTGAGATGGATGATTTAGGATATATAATCACAAAAGGTAAATCTACAAAAACGAATATTCCTGGAGTATTTGCCTCTGGAGATGTTCAAGATAAAGAATACAGACAAGCTGTTACTGCTGCAGGAACGGGGTGTATGGCAGCTCTTGATGCAGAAAGATACATTGGAACTCTTTAATTAAATTTTTTCAACTTTGATAGTATAACAGATTCAAGTTGAGAAATCTTAAATTTAGCTTGTGATCCATCATGCATGTTTTTTAAGACAAATTCTTTATTTTGAAGCTCCAGGTCACCCAATAAAACAACATATTCAATTTTTTTACTGTTTGCATATGATAGTTGTTTTTTTAATTTAGAATCATCTGGATAAAACTCTGATTTTACTCCTTTAGATCTTAATTCTTTTAAAATTGAATTACAAATCAAAGCAGTTTTAGACCCAAAGTTAGCAATCAAAACCTGTACGCTATTATTTAAATTTTTTGGGAATAACTTGAATTTCTGCAAAACCATTAAGAGTCTCTCGAATCCAACGGAAATTCCAACACCACTAAGATTTTTTTTACCGAAGTTTTCAGTTAAATTATCATATCTGCCTCCTCCTCCTATAGAACCAATTTCGGGGAAATTTGGTAGAATTAATTCAAAAATTGTTCCCGTGTAATAGGTTAAACCTCTTGCAAGTGATAAATCAAATTTTAAATCAATTGATTCAAACCCACCGCTTTCTTCTAAATTCTTAATAATGAAGTTTTGTTCATCAATTCCATCTAAACTTATTTTAGAGTCTTTAAATGCCTTTCTTATTTTTTCCAATTTAAATTTATTTGTCCCTTCCAATAATATAAATTCTTTTATAATTTGAATTTTATCTTTAGAAAAATTTTGCTCTTTAAGCTCTTTGATTACTCCATCAATACTTATTTTATCCAATTTGTCAAGAATTATTGTAAAATCATTAAATCTGTTTTCAAAACCAAGAAGTTTTGCAAAACCGTACAATATTTTCCTGTTATTTATTCTAAGACAAACTCTCTTTAATCCTAAATCATTAATTATTCGGTCATAAAGCATACATAGTTCAATTTCTTGCCACAATGAATCACTTCCAATTATATCGGCGTCACATTGAAGAAACTCTTGAAATCTTCCATATTGTGGTCTGTCAGCTCTCCAAACTGTTTGAATCTGATATCGTTTAAAAGGAAAGGTTATTTCATTTTGGTGCTGAACAACATATCTAGAAAATGGGACAGTTAAGTCGTATCGAAGAGCTTTCTCAGATATTGAATTAGCAAACTTAGAATAATTTCGTTTTTGTAATGAATTTAAATCAGCTTTTGAAAGCTTCTCACCGTTCGATAATATTTTAAAAATTAATTGTTGCCCATCATTAACATGTTTATCTGCAATAACCTCCAACTTTTCAAAAGAAGGAGTTTCAATTGGTTCAAATCCAAATAGTTCGAAATTTGATTTGATTTTTTCTTTTACAAAATCTCTCAAATTAACCTCAGAAGGTGTAAAATCTCTAGTACCTTTTGGAATAGACGGTTTCATATTTATATCACATACAAATATGCAAATTTTAGTATGCTTTAAAGAAATTAAATGGAATAATTGTTTAGGAAGTAAGTTTATAACTTACTTATCTTCCTTTTTTTTTATTTCGGCTACAATTTCAAAAGGATATTTTATAACAACATTTTTGTGTAGTCTTAACGTTGCTTCATAGTTACCAAGCCTTTTAATATTTCTTCCAGGAATTATAATGTATTTTTTGTCTAAGACTTTTCCTTGTTTGGATAATGCATCCGACAAATCTTTTGAACTTATAGATCCAAAAAGCTTGTCCCCTTCACCTACTTTTGAGGATATTTTTAAGTCAATTTTTAAAATATCATTGGCTAACTTTTCAGCCTCCTTAATTAATTTTTGATTTTTTTTGGTTTGTTGTTTCAAATTCTCGGCTAGTACCTTTTTAGCAGAATCAGTTGCTAATACCGCTTTACCCGTAGGTATTAAAAAGTTTCTTCCATATCCATTTTTAACAACTACGACCTCGTCTTTAAATCCTAAATTATCAATATCCTCTTTTAATATTAATTCCATAAAAATTATTTTAACATATCACCAACATATGGCATAATAGCAATGTGTCTAGCNCTTTTAATAGCTTTNGANACTTTTCTTTGNTANTTTANNGAAGTTCCNGTTAAACGCCTTGGTAANANNTTNCCTTGTTCNTTAACGAAATTAATTANAAATTCTGGATCTTTATAATCNATATACTTTATACCNGATCTTTTAAACCTACAGTANTTTTTTTTNGTACTCGTGGAAATATTCAAAGGGGTCAAATATCTTATCTCACCTTCNTTTTTACCTTTATTTTGTTCATCTATTGTTGACATAATTAAGACTTTATCTTAGACTTTGATTTTTTTACTCGTTTTTTTGCCCATTCAATAGCAAATTTATCCAGTTTCACAGTAAGATATCGCATAACTCTCTCATCTCTTCTAAATTCAACTTCAAGAGAATCTATAGCACTTGGGTCTACAGTATATTCAAACAAATGATAAAAACCACTTTTTTTATTTTGAATNGGATANGCNAGTTTTTTNAGCCCCCAATTCTCCTTGTTAACNAATTTNGCTTTTTTATCACTTAGNAATGACTCAAATTTTTTTACTGCTTCCTTTATCTGGTCTTCAGATAAAACGGGATTTAATATGAAAACAGTTTCNTAATGATTCATAAATTATCTTTAGGCTNGCAAAAATAAGCTAAATTCAATGATTAGACAAAATAANATCTCATTTATACCAAAAAAATTAAACTTAATTTGGATCAACATCTATATTTAGTTTAACAATTCGAAATTTTGCAATCGATTCAAAGGATTCGACACATCTCATAAGATGTATCTTAATTTTGTTTCTGACATTTGTATTTGGGTATTTTATCAGAATTTGTTTTATATACTGATTTTTAATTTTTGATATATGAGGATCAAATGGACCATAAATTGGGTATATAAAGCCATTACTTAAAGATTTGAAGAGCCAATTGCTAGCTACTCTAAGTGTATCCAAGTCTCTAGATTTAATTATAATTTTAATTAATCGGTAGTAGGGAGGATAATTAAATTGATTTCTCTCAGCAATTTCTTTTTTATAAAAACCATCATGGTTTTGTTTTTTTATTAACTCAAATATATTATTTTCAGGTGAAAATGTTTGTATTATAACCGATCCCTTTATTGATGATCTACCAGCTCTTCCAGCTACTTGAGTTAAAATCTGAAAAGCTTTTTCATTTGCACGAAAATTTGGAAAAAATAAAATATTGTCAGCATTTATAACACCAACTAATCCNATNTTTTTAAAATCTAATCCTTTGGTNATCATTTGAGTNCCNATTANAACATCAATTTGNGAATTNTCGAATTTTTCTAAAATTTTNTCAACTGAATATTTGCCNCGTGTTGTATCCCAATCCATTCTATCTACTCTAGCTTTNGGNAAAAACGATTTTATTTGNTCTTCGATTTGTTGNGTACCGTAACCTTTCATATCAATCTTTGAGCTATTACACTTTAGACATTTTTTTTTATTTTTTTCACTAAACCCACAATAATGACACTTAAGAGAATTACTGTATTGGTGAAAAGTGAGGGATACATCACAGTTACAACATTTAGGAATATATCCACAAGTAACACATTCTATAATCGGGGCATATCCTCTTCTATTTTGAAATAATAGAATTTGTTGACCTANTAACAATTTCTGTTGTATGGCATCATANAGATCNGGTGTAAATAAACCTTTCATTTTATTAGCTCTGTAATAGATTTTCATATCAACACATTTTATCTCTGGTGGATTTGACAATCCATATTTCTCTTTAAGTTTTACATAACCATATTTTTTATTTAAGGCATTAAATTTAGATTCTAATGATGGTGTAGCAGAGCCTAAAATTAATTTTGCATCATGTATTTTGGATAACTTGATTGCNGAATCCCTAGCATTATANCTAGGTGCAGGATTCTCCTGCTTAAATGAGGAATCGTGCTCTTCATCTACAATTACTAATTTAAGATGCTGAAAAGGTAAAAATATAGAAGACCTAACACCAACAACAATCCTAGCATTCTCCTTATTTTTTAAAACATTATTCCAAACCTCAAATCTTTCCTCATTAGAAAATTTTGAATGATAAACAGATAAATATTTTCCAAAAATTTTTTTTAATCTGCTAACCATTTGAATGGTTAAAGATATCTCTGGCATTAGAAATAAAATTTGATNTCCTTTTTTTAAAAATCTATTTATTAAATGAGAATATACTTCCGTTTTACCCGATGAGGTAACTCCTTCAAATAAAACAGTTGAATTATGTTTCCAAATTTTCAAAATTTTTTCCTTAACCAACAGCTGAGACTTNGATAATTTTAGTAACTGAGAAGTCTCGCTTAAGTTTATTTTAAATCTGTCTTCATGGACTGTTTTTTGTGATAAAATATTTAGTGAAATCATTTTCTTTAAAATTGAACTATTTAAATTACACTTCTGTTTTAGTAAATTGTATTCTATCCATTCACTTCCAGAATTATTTTCCAAAATATATTCAATTATTTTTCTTCTTCTTGGGGAATTTTTAAACTCTANATAATAGTTGTTTTTATCTTTTAATTCACTATATCTTTTATTAAGTTTTATATATTTTACTAGTTTTGGCTTATATCTTTCTTTTATAGATTCAATTGAATTTATATAGCCTTTTTCAATGAGATTATTCACTGCNGGGAAAATATTTCTTTTATTTAATATTAACCTTACTTCATCAATTTTAATTTTTTTTAAATCAAGTGCATCCAGAATTAAAATCTCTTCATCAGAGATTTTTTTGTAATCAACATGTTTATTCAAATTCTTTTCTAATAAAGTTTCACTTGTAAGNAAAAAACTACTAGGTATAGAAGCCTTCAAAATATTGCCCATTGAACATTGATAATAATCACTCATCCATTTCCAAAAAAATATTTGATTTTTATCCACTACTGGTAAATCGTCTTGAAATGCAAATATTTCTTTTGGTTCATAATTATCAGGGATGTTTTTATGTTTTTTAATAACAATAGAAGTGAATACTCTCTTTGCTCCAAATGGAACCAAAACTCTNAATCCTTTTTTTATAAATTTAAANTCCTCTTCACTGATTCTGTAGGTATANAAATTTTTTAGAGGAAACGGTAGAAGAACGTCAATGTAAAATGACATNACTCAGCTTTNTTTTCTTCGTTTAAGCTTCTAATAGTTGCATTTAATTCAAATCCAAGAAGTAATATTATTGAATTAATCCAACTAAAAAGCATAAAAATTAACAACGCACCAATTGAACCATATAATTGGTTATAGTTTGAAAAGTTATCAATATAGATACCAAACAAATAGGTACTAAAGAAAAATAACAAGGTTGTCATTAAAGCACCTGGTGAGAAAAAACCTGTAAATTTCCCTTGAATTGTTCCAAAGTAGTAAAGTATTGTAATTGATATATANGCTAATAAGACAAAAATNAAATTTTGTAAAAAAATTGCAAAATTAATTGATTCTGGNAGAAGNCTTTGAAATAAAANTTCAAATGAAACAAAAGAGATTACAGAGATTAAAAGTAATAATGCNAAAATTACACTTACNCCAAGAGAATAAAAATATTGTTTGAAAATATTTCTAAATTCTTTAACATGATAAGAAACCTCNAAACTAGTAAAAATTGAATTTACCCCATTTGCAGTTAAGATAATAGAAAGTATGAATACAGAAGATAATAATCCAGCTCTTGGCTTGGATTTTATATCTTCAAATATTTTTTCAAAAAAAGTATGGGTGTCTTGAGGCAGAATAGTCTCGATGAAATTAAATAAAATGGCATCAAAATTCTCGATACTAATAAATTTTGGAACAAATGGAATTAAATTCAATACAAACAAAATGAAAGGAAAAAGTGCCATGAAAAAACTAAAAGAAATAGAACCTGCCCTTGATGTCAAAATACCTCTAGTTAAACCCAAGAAATATAATTCTATNAGGTCCAAAAGAGAAAACCCATTTAAACCAGGAATTTTTATATAGGAAAGGGTTTTTTTTATTTTCTCTTTAAGTTTANTTATCATTTATTTTTCTTTAAAATTAGTTTATTTTAAACAAATTAATTTTTCTTGGCTTTGTATTTTTACAAAATGAAAATTGAGTTAATATGCATTGAAAAAACCAAAAAAATTGAATATAAAAATATAATACAAGATTATTTAAAAAGAATTAATAGAAAATTAGACCTAACGATCAATGAAATAACATTTGCTAACTCAAAAAAACAAACAAGAAAAAGCATTTCAACTAAGCAAACTAATCTTATTAAAAGATACATAAATGATAAAGATTATGTGGTCCTTCTCGATGAGGAAGGTAAAAGTTTTTCATCGATTAATTTTTCGAAATGGATAAACCAAAAAATCTCATCGAGAAATACAAAGTGTTTAAAATTTATAATTGGTGGTCCATATGGTTTCGATAAAAAAAATTTTAATTTATTTCATGAAAAAATAAGTTTCTCCAAAATGACTTTTTCTCACCAGATGATAAGAATTTTTGTTTTGGAGCAAATCTACAGAAGTCTAAAAATTATTAACAATGAACCATATCACAATGAATAAAGAATTCGAATTAGTATTTGCTACGAGTAATAAAGGAAAATATAATGAGGTAAAGAAAATGATGCCTAGAAATATTAATTTGCTCAGCTTAAATGATTTAAATTTCATCGGTGATATACAAGAAACAGGNAAAACTTTNAAACAAAATGCAAAAATAAAATCTGATTTTATTTTCAATAATTTTGGAATTAATTGTTTTGCAGATGACTCTGGCTTAGAAATAGACTCCCTTAATGGAATGCCAGGTGTTTACTCAGCAAGATTTGCAGGCAAAACCTGTAATTCAAATGACAATATTGAAAAGGTATGGAAATTATTAACAGGACATAAAAATACCGATGCAAAATTCAAGTCGATATTGTCATTAAATATTGACGGGAACACTTTTTTTTTTGAAGGAAAAATTGATGGAAAAATCATCTTCAACAAAAGAGGGACTAATGGTTTTGGATATGACTCAATATTTATTCCAAATGGATATAATAAAACATTTGCTGAATTAAATTCAGCTAAAAAAAATCAAATAAGTCATCGTTCCGAAGCTCTTAAAAAATTAATTATTTTTTTGGATAAACAAAAATATCTGTAATTTATAATAAAGATTCATTTTGGTATTTAAAAAAAGTCTTCATTTATTACTACTTATACTAATTCTTGATTTGGCTAATGCACAAGATCAAACTTCCCTNCTTAAAGGTAAGATNAAAAACGATAGTACTAATGAGTTCATGTCAAGTGTTCATGTCCTTAATTTGAACTCCGTAGAAGGTGTTATTAGCGATTCTAATGGTAATTTTGAAATTGCTGTAAGGGCAAAGGATACACTTTATTTTTCCTATTTAGGTTTTAAACCACTTAAAGTACCAGTTAGCAATGATATGATAAAACTTGGTATACCAATTTTCAGNCTTACCCANCTTTCATTTGCATTGGAAGAGGTGATACTGAGACCNTATTCTCTAACGGGATATTTGGATATAGATGTTAAAAAAGTACCCCTTAATCCTGCAGGAAGGTTTACTATTCCGGGACTTCCTCAATCTGGTTATGAGGCTGGAAANAGAAATAAATCTTCAATTTCTAAAGCAATTGGATCATTATTTAATCCTGCAGATTTCTTGTATAATCTATTNGGNAAAAATCCAAAACAAATGAGAAAGTTAAAAAAAATGAGAGAAGATGATGAAATTAAAAATTTACTTGCAACTAAATTTGATAGAGAAGTTCTAGTACAACTTTTAGGGGTTAATAGAGTAAATCTTGAAGAAATATTGAGAAACTGTAACTATTCTAATGCCTTTATCAAAGAAGCAAATGATTTGCAAATTTTAGAGGCAATTAGTGGTTGTTATGAAGAATACAAAATTCTTCAACTTTAGATTTGTGATAACAATTTAGTTTAAATTAATTAGATATTAAACTAATGATTTTATGATTAAACTTTATCTTTACATTAATGAAAAATGGACTGGTTAACTCATTAAAATCAATCTCACCGATTGATGGAAGATATCGAAATCAAATTGAAAATCTCTCACGATATTTTTCAGAAAAATCTCTGATATATTTCAGGTTAGTTGTTGAGATTGAATATTTTATATCTCTTGTTGAAATTCCTCTNCCACAACTTGAAACCTTTCCANNAAAGAAAATTNAATCTTTAAAAAANATTTATAAAAACTTTACTGATGAGGATGCTCTAGAAGTAAAAAAAATTGAAAATCAAACTAATCATGATGTAAAGGCGATAGAATATTTTTTAAAAAATAAATTCGATCTAATTGGAATTTCAAAATTCAAAGAGTTCATTCATTTTGGCCTTACCTCACAAGACATAAATAATACTAGTATACCTTTATCAATTAAAAATGCAATTAAAGAGGAATATTTACCTAATCTTAATGAACTGATATCAAACCTAAAAAAACTTTCAAATGAATCAAAAAATATTTCCATGCTTGCTAGAACGCACGGGCAGCCTGCATCCCCTACAAAACTGGGAAAAGAAATAATGGTTTTTATTGAAAGGTTAGAAAATCAAATTACAGTTCTAAGTTCAATACCCCATGCTGCTAAGTTTGGGGGTGCAACAGGAAACTATAATGCCCACGTGGTAACTTATCCAAAAATTAATTGGAGAAAATTTAGTTCAACTTTTTTAGAAACTAAGTTTGGACTTAAACATTCTTTTCCAACAACACAAATTGAGCACTATGACTATTTCTCTTCTCAGTGTGATGCATTGAGAAGAATTAATAATATTTTAATTGACATGAGCAGAGATTTTTGGTATTATATTTCTATGGAATATTTCAAGCAAAAAATTATAATAAATGAAGTAGGTTCCTCTGCAATGCCCCATAAGATAAATCCAATAGATTTTGAAAACGCNGAGGGTAATTTGGGTNTAGCAAATTCTTTATTTATTCACCTTTCACAAAAATTACCAATTTCGAGACTACAAAGAGATTTAACCGATAGCACAACGCTGAGAAATATTGGAGTTCCTTTTGCGCATACTATTGTAGCATTGAAATCGTTAAATAAGGGGTTGTCCAAATTGTTAATTAACAAAAATAAAATATCCAAAGACTTGGAAGAAAACTGGTCAGTTGTGGCTGAAGGAATACAAACTGTGTTAAGAAAAGAAGGATATGTAGGTGCATATGAAAAACTTAAGGAATTAACCAGAAAAAATGAAAAAATAAACCAAACAACAATTGACAAATTTATAAATTCACTTGACATTAGTTTAGAAATTAAAAATGATCTAAAGAAAATTACACCCTTTAATTATGTTGGAATTTAAAATTGGCAAATTTTTTATGAAACTTTATAATATGATTAATTTTGAAATTACGATTAGAAGTTTAATTTGTTTATTATTATTTCTTATTTCGACAAAATGTTCTAAGAAAGATATGGACGACAACGAAATAAATGTTGTCTCTGATGTGGATTCAGATTCCAGTGATTCTCAACCAGAAATAACACTATCAACAGAAATTAATGACTTTATTTGGAAAGGATTAAATCAATATTATTATTGGCAATCAGATGTGTCTAATCTCTCAGATTCAAAAGCTACAATGGAAAGTGAATATATTGCACTTCTAAATTCTCAGCAAGACAGCAAGGAGTTTTTTGAAGATCTTCTTCATCAGGATGATAGATTTAGTTGGATAGAGGAAGACTATGAAGTTCTGGAAAATCAACTTTCTGGAACAACTGCCTCTAATGGCATGAAATTTCAACTTTACGTAAGAGACGATGGAGAGAGCATTATTGGAGCAGTGACGTATGTATTACCTGATTCAGATGCTTTCAACAAAGGCATAATACGTGGAGATATTTTTAATAGTGTAAATGGCAATGAATTGAACTTTAATAACTACATGTCATTGTTATACGGACAGCAACCAAGTTATAGCATTGAGCTTGTAGATTATGATCCTGATAACGATTTGATTACTTCAAGGGATATAAGTGTAACATTAAATAAAGAAGAAAACTTTCAAGAAGTGCCAGTTCACAAAACTTCTATAATTGAACATGATTCAAAAAAGATAGGATATGTTATGTATAATAAATTTTTAGGAACAGTGGATAGTGACGGTGATGGAGAAGTAGATAGAGATTTTAATGAAGAATTAATTAATTTATTTGTTTATTTGAAAAGTCAAAATTTGGATGAGCTTGTTTTAGATTTAAGATATAATGGAGGTGGTTCGGTAAATACCTGCACATACTTAGCTAGTTTAATAACAGGTCAATTCACAGGAACCATTTTTGCTAAACAAATATGGAATGAAAAAATAATGGCATTTATTGAGGATAGAAACTCTAATGATGACCCCTCAGACGATTTAAATTTCGACAACTACTTTACTGACCTAACACCCGATGGGAATCCACTTCCAAGTCTTGGCCTAAATAGATTATACGTTTTGACATCGAATAGAACTGCCTCGTCAAGTGAACTTCTTATAAATGGATTAACACCACATATTAACATAATACAAATTGGAATNAAAACAGTTGGAAAAAATGTAGGGTCAATCACTTTATATGACTACACCGATAATGATCAACAAATTAAAAACCCAAAGCATAAATATGCGATGCAACCAATCGTTTTAAAAATTGCTAATAGTGAAAACTTCGCGGATTATAATTATGGCTTAGAACCTGACATAGAATACAGAGAAAAGGCTTCAAATTTGGGCATTATAGGCGATAAAACCGAGCCACTCTTGTCTTTAGCATTGAATCATATTTCTGGCAGCAGTGAAAAGAAAGTTGAAATAAAAGAGTCTTTAACACCTATATTTGAACCTAGTATTGATAGAAATCAGCTTATGTTTATTGATAAAATAAATCTTAAATTATTAGAAGATTCTAAAATTCATAACTAATTCCGAATCGTAAATTTCTTCCTTTACTAGAATAATTTAATATTTCCACATATTCTTTGTTGAATATATTATTAATCCAAAAATTAAAATTTATTTTGTTTTTAGTAATTGAGTACCTCANGTCCATTAGACCATATGAATTAAGTATTTCCGCACCCTCTAAAGCTTCTCTTTTGCCTCTATACCTATAGATAAAAGATAATTGCTTGTTTTTTTTTAGATTATATGTAATTGATTCATTAAAAGAGTGTTTTGGAAGTCTTTGTAAAGTTCCTCTTTTAAGTTCATTGAAGGTATAATTGAAATTAAAATCTNTTTTGTTTAAAATTTTATTTGAATAATCAATTTCAACACCCCTAAAAATTAAATCTGACGGAGAATTTGTATATCCTCCTGTAAAAGTTGAAAAGTCGTATTCATAGATAATCTTTGGATTTTCTTCTCTTTCAAAAAAAACTATCGATAGATTTTTTTTTTGGTTAGCCATTTCAATTCCAATTTCCTTTGAAAGACTTTCCTCTGGGAGCAAATCCTTGTTTCCTGAATAAGGATCATAAAGTTGATACAAACTTGGTGCAATAAATGCTGAGTTTAGAGTTGCAAAAATTTTTAAGTTTTCTGATTCTTTAAAGTCAATATTATAGGATGGATTTAAACTGTATGTGAAAAAGTTACCGTATGTCCGGTGATTATTAATTCGTCCTCCTAAACTGAAATTTAAATTTTTACCGCTCAAATAAACAAGATTTGAATATAACCCTACCTGACCAACATTTGGAACACCATCATAACCTGAATCTTGAAAAAGTATACCCTGAACTGAATAAATTTTATCTGAAATTTTGAATTTGTTAAGAATTTCTGCGCTTTTATTTATTGATTTGAATGTCAAAGGATAATTATCTCTGTATTCTCTACTAGTATTTTGAAAGNCAGCCGTAAGAGAAATTTCACCTTTGCTGTATTTATATTTAAATCTTGAACTAAGTAACTCCAAAAAACTCAGTCCAATAAAATTTGCATCTTCAATTGGGAAGGAATTATCATANCCATTTTTAATTTGAGATTTGTTTAAAGTAACATACCATTCAAGTGGAGCTTCTTTACTAGATAAATTGAGNTTCAAATTATATTTAGAAAAATTATCAATCTCTGAACCTTTTGATATAGCACTCATCCCGTTTGTATTTAAAGTTGACAGACTAAATCCTAACTTAAAAAGACTTAAATCCGTATTAAATCCCAGATTTGTAGAAAAGTATGTCAGATTATCTAATTTTCTTTTAGTATTATTTTCTGTCCCAGTGAATAAATCAATGCTTAAAGACTCTCTTTTGCTACTTTTTTTTGTTGTAATATTAATTACACCTGCTGAAGCAGAGCTACCATATAATGAACTTGAAGCGCCTTTTAAAATCTCGATNGACTCAATTTGATTTATATTCAAAAAATTNATGTCAAAATCATTGTCNATTCGGGAAGGNTCTGATATTCTAACCCCATCAATTAAAATAAGAACCTGCTTGTTGTTNCTACCTCTAATTGCATATCTTAAGTTTTGACCNGTAATTGATGTATTTCCCAAAGTGATTATCCCTGCTTTGGTTGACAAAAGTTCAGAAATATTTCTCCCGCCAAATTTTTTTAAATCTATACTATCAATTTTAATGACACTCCTTCCAGATTCTTTTCTTTTAATTGGTATTTGGCTTTCAATTAATGTTATTTCATCTAAATAAAAAGTTTTTGTGTCTAATGAATCCTTTTTTATATTCAAATCTTGAGCTTTTAAATTATTGATAATATAAAAGGCACACAAGAGTAAGATTTTCACTTTTGCTTTCATATATGTGTAAAAAAAATAGTATGTAGACTTTTTTATCCCGAAAAAATCATACAATCTTTATTGGCAGGTCTCCTGGCTTGCTTTTTCTATTCGCCTTCCCAAAAAAATCAGTGGCATTGAGTTTATAGAAAAAACCTAAATCGGTATTAGCTTACAGTTGCGGGAACAGCATTGTCTTAAAATTCAATTTCCCTTTTAATCTTCTAAATTTTAGAATAACCAACTTCCAAATTTAAATAAATTTTAAATTAATTATGCAGATACAAATTTAAATTTCTTGGCAGTTTTAAAAGATCTAAAAAGAATAAAAGAATAGAATAAATCACCTAAAATGGTATTTACAAAAAAAGGTAAAGCNAAGGTANAACATNCAATTAATCCTTCAATATTTTTTGGGTAGCCTAGATACCAAACTCCAAGATTGGTTAAAANAAAAAAAATAATCGAAGACAAAAAAACTGTTTTTACTTCTATTTTCGTAGATATAGATCCTAAAAAATATATTATTATAAATGATAGATATACAAAAATATTTATAAAACTTATTCCAATAAAAAGNTCCGAAATAAACAAGGGAATAATTGGGATGAAAACACTAAATAATTTGTTGTTTATTTTTTTTGAGGAAAAAAGAGCAATCCCTGTTATTGGAGCAAAATTTGGGGGATGAGGCACTAACCTAGATAAAACTGCCAAAATAATGAGAGTTACTATTACTATATTTCTATTTCGTTCTTTTTTCAAATGAAAATTATTTAGTTAAATACATTTTTCTTCTAGAGTACAAGTTATAAAAATCATCGTCTTTTAGACTTTTGATAAAAAGAATACTCTCTCCCGTACTTTTCATTTCAGGACCAAGTTGCTTATTTACGTTTGGAAATTTATTAAATGAAAAAACAGGTTGTTTTATAGCATAACCTTCCAACTTTGGTTTGAATTTAAAATCTTTTAGTTTATTTTTTCCTAACATTACTTTAGTAGCATAATTAACGTAGGGTTCATTATAGGCTTTTGCAATAAATGGAACTGTTCGTGAAGCTCTAGGGTTTGCTTCAATAACAAATACTTTTTCATTCTTAATTGCAAACTGAATGTTTATTAAACCAATTGTCTTTAAAGCTTTTGCAATTTTTAACGTGTGATCTTTTATTTGCTGGAGCACGTATTCACCAATATTAAAAACCGGAAGGGTCGCATTCGAATCACCAGAATGAATACCACATGGTTCAATGTGCTCCATGATACCAATTATATGTACAGATTCACCATCTGAAATAGCATCCGCTTCAGCTTCAATGGCCCCGTCTAAGTAATGGTCTAGCAACAACTTGTTGTTTGGTATCTTTCTTAGAAGATCCACTACATGAGCTTCTAACTCATCCTTATTAATAACAATCTTCATACCTTGTCCACCAAGAACATATGAAGGTCTTACGAGTATTGGAAAATTTAATTTTTCAGAAAGTTTAATAGCTTGTTCAGCATTTTCAGCTACACCAAAGTCAGGATAGGGTATTTTATTGTTTTTTAAAAGATTTGAGAAGCTACCTCTATCTTCGGCTAAATCCAAAGATTTAAAACTGGTACCTATTATTTTGATTCCATACCGATCAAGTTTCTCTGCTAGTTTGAGTGCAGTTTGACCTCCTAATTGAACTATCACTCCCTCTGGTTTCTCATACTCAATAATGTCATAAATGTGTTCCCAAAAAACAGGCTCAAAATATAATTTATCTGCAATGTCAAAATCTGTAGATACTGTCTCGGGATTACAATTTATCATAATAGTTTCATAACCACATTCTGAAGCGGCTAAAACACCATGAACACAGCAATAATCAAATTCAATGCCTTGCCCGATTCTGTTGGGTCCAGAACCTAAAACAATAATTTTCTTATTGCTTGAAACATTACTTTCGTTGTCTACAAAAGGTTTTTTTTGATGAATTTTCATTTCTGCTTCAAAAGTCGAATAATAATAAGGTGTTTTGGCCTGGAATTCAGCAGCACAAGTATCTACCAATTTGTAAACTCTATTTATTTTAAATTCTTTTCTTAATTTATAAACTTCACTTTCAACACAATCAAGCATGTATGCGATTTGTCTGTCAGCAAAGCCTTTTTGCTTTGCCTCAAGAAGTAAATCTTTATCAAGATTTTTTATATTGTAACTTGATATTTTTTCTTCTAAGTCATATAATTCCTCAAATTGCTTAAGAAACCACATATCAATTTTTGTTATTTCGTGAATTTTTGACAATGAAATTCCTGACTGAATTGCGTCATAAATAACAAAAACTCTGTCCCAACTTGCATTAGTAAGTTTATCAATTATTGTATTATAATCTTTATAACCCTTACCATCT
>PBVB01000036.1 GCA_002728075.1 Flavobacteriaceae bacterium | reverse complement strand
TTTTTTATAATTACCATTTTGGAAGTGTATAAAAATTAAAATTGAAATTATTAAAAGTGCCATAAGCATGTGTATGGTAATACTATAAGGACTTAAATTAGAGTCTACCACAATTTTACCTAACCATGCTTGGAATCCAACTGTTATTATTGTCAGTAGACTCAAAAGTGTTATGATGGGTTTATTTTTATAGAATTGTATAGAATAAAAACCCAAGATAAGAACGGATATACCACAAACTACTCCAATTAATCTGTTTATAAATTCAACCCATGTGTGAAGTGGGTTAAATACTGAATAGTCGTGTTTTGTGTAATCTTGCCAGTTTTTAGGATTAAAATCTGATCCACTTATAAAGTCTTTTTTCGACATTTTAAGCTCATCATTATATATAATCATTTGTCCTTTTTCAAATATCTTTTCAGAGACCCAAGTCAATTCAGCAATGTTCGTTGGAGGTATATAATATCCAAAACATTTGGGCCAATCAGGACAACCCATACCACTTCCTGTCATTCTAACAATTCCACCTGTTGCAATAACTAAGTAAACAATTAAAATGGACGTCTTAGTCCAAAAATTAAACCTTTTCTTCATTAATTTTTCGTTTTAATCCCATTTTTGCCCCCTCTTTAAGCAAAAGTTCAAAAGCAGATTTGTGTTCATTAGAAATTTTTCCATCAAGAATAGCATCTTTAATTTTTTCTTTTAATATCCCAACTTCTTTAGAGGGCTTTAGATTAAATACACTCATAATAAATTTTCCAGATATAGGGGGTTGAAAATTTCTAATTTTATCTCTTTCCTCAACTATTTTAATTTTTTGTCTTACAATTTTAAAATTATTTAAATATTTTTCGTGTCGTTTTTTGTTTTTGGTTGTTATATCTGCTTCACACAACAACAGTAAATCTTCAATGTCTTCTCCAGCATCATAAATTAGTCTTCTAACTGCACTATCCGTGACAATATTTTCAGATAAAATTATTGGCCTGGAACTTAACAAAACAATCTTTTGAACATATTTTAATGAATTATTCAAGGGCATTTTTAAATTTTTAAAAATTCCCAAAATCATTTTTGAACCTATGTATTCGTGACCATGAAAAGTCCAACCAATTTTTTCATCAAATCTTTTGGATTTTGGTTTACCAATATCATGTAAAAGTGCCGCCCATCTTAACCAAATTTTATTCGTTACCTGAGATATATTATCCAACACTTGAAGAGTGTGATAGAAATTGTCTTTATGTGTAACTCCCTCAATCTCTTCAATTCCCTTTAGTTTATTTAAAGAAGGAATTAATATTTCAATTAGGCCAATCTTGTCTAATATTTTAAATCCGTTAGAGGGTATATCAGTAATTAGAATTTTATTGATTTCATCTACAATTCTTTCTTTTGAAATTATTTTAATCCTATCACAATTTTTTATCATTGCGTTTAATAAGGAATTATCAATCTCAAAATTTAATTCAGCGCTAAATCTTACCCCTCTAAGAATTCTTAGTGGATCATCTGATAATGTTATTTCTGGATTCGTAGGGGTTTTTATGATTTTATTTTCTAAATCATTCAATCCGTTAAAAGGATCGATTAGATCACCAAAATTTTTTTCATTTAAACTTACGGCTATTGCATTGATCGTAAAATCTCTTCTTTTTAAATCATCAAAAAGAGTTCCTGGCTCAACATCTGGATTTCTACTTGACAAATGATAGGATTCTTTACGAGCTTTAACAATTTCAATATTAATCTCGTTGAAATTTATATGTGCAGTACCAAAGTTCTTGAACCTGCTTATTTTTAAGTTTTTACTTATTTTACTTTTTATTTCATTAGCCAAAGTCATTTCACACCCTAATGTAACAAAGTCTAAATCAGAGTTTTCTCTTTTTCTATCTATTAGATGATCTCTTACGGCTCCTCCTACAAGATATGTTTCTTGAGATATTGAAATACTACTTCTATGAACAATATCTACAACCTTTTGTTTAATTAATTTTCG
Source organism: Flavobacteriaceae bacterium (assembly GCA_002728075.1). Lineage (GTDB taxonomy): Bacteria > Bacteroidota > Bacteroidia > Flavobacteriales > Flavobacteriaceae > TMED96. Next base: position 39,910 of record PBVB01000036.1, on the reverse strand, counting down.
AATTTTTTTATTTACGTTAATCATTCTCTTATTACCTCAATTTGGCCATTTAATGAAACTTTAATAATTCTAGAAGGTTTTGAGTTTATTAAATTACTATCATTATGATTAACAACATAATCTACTTGATTTATAATCCTTTTATCAATTTCCTTGAATTTTTTTGGAAAAGGATTTCCGCTTATGTTGGCAGATGTAGAAATTAAAGGAATATTTATTTCGTCAATTAATGCTTTACAAAAATTGTCTTTAACTAACCTTATAGCAATTGACTCATTTTTTCCATACAAAATATGATTAAAACCCTTGACTTTTGGATAAATAATTGTTGTGGGTGATTCATCATATAAATATTCTAAAGCATACTCAGGAACGCTTTTCACGTATCTTTCAAGCATTTCTATACTAGATACTAAACTTATTAAAAGCTTATTATCATCCCTTTTCTTAATTTTGAATATTTTTTTTATGGCTGATTCAATTATTGCACTGCAACCAATACCCCAAATAGTGTCGGTTGGATATAATATAACACCTCCGTTTAATATAACTTCTTTAGCTTTAATTATTTTATCTTCCATATGAGATTACACCGAAACCCCGTGCTCTCTGAGCACGTCGTTTAGAGAAGTTTTTTTATCAGTACTTTCTTTTCTTTCTCCGATTATTAATGCGCAGGGAACATTAAATTCTCCAGCATTAAATTTTTTTTTATAGCTCCCCGGAATAACAACCGATCTTTCTGGAATAAAACCCTTTATTTCCACGGCCTCTTTTTTTGAGACATCAAATATTTTTGTTGATTTTGTGAGAACCACATTAGCCCCCAAAACGGCTTCCTTTTTGATATGTACACCTTCGACCACAATGCATCTTGACCCAATGAAAACATTATCCTCTATTATAACAGGAGATGCTTGCAAAGGCTCAAGAACTCCGCCTATTCCAACTCCACCGCTTAAATGGACATTTTTTCCTATCTGAGCACAGCTTCCAACTGTTGCCCAAGTATCTACCATAGTCCCTTTATCAACATACGCACCTATATTGACAAAACTTGGCATCAAAATAACACCCTCCGAAATATATGATCCATATCTAGCTACTGCATGGGGAACCACCCTAATATTTCTCTCCGAGTAATTATTTTTTAAATCTATTTTATCATGAAATTCTAGTGGCCCAGCTTTTTTAGTCTCCATTTTTTGAATAGCAAAATAAAGAATAACAGATTTTTTTATCCACTCATGCGTTATCCATTTTTCACCATTTTTCTCAGCAACTCTCAATTTTCCTTTATCAAGATTTTCAATTACTTCTCTAATTTTGTGTTGCGTCTCTTTTTCTTCTAAAAGAGCTCGATTTAACCATGCTTTTTCAATAATTGATTCCATATTTTTTTTTTACAAATTTACATCATCTAAATTACTTTGACGTTAAGTTTTTCATTTCAAACTTAGGATGAATATATTTGTAAATGGGAATTTTTTTAGCGTTAGATTATGGTGAGAAAAGAACTGGCCTAGCAGTTACTGATATAAATAAAATGATCGCCTCTGGCCTTGCAGCCATGTCAACAATAGAAGTAATTCCATATTTGATTAAATATTGTGAAAAAAACTTTATTGAAAAAATCATTATTGGATATCCTAAAAAATACAATAATATTGAAAGTCAAGTAGAGATAAAAATTAAAGACTTTATAAAAAAATTGAATTTATCTTTACCAAAAATCCCTATTGTGAGATATGATGAAAGATTTACTTCTAAGATTGCCTCTAATGCAATACTTGAATCTGGTGTTGGCAAAAGAAAAAGACAAGATAAACTTTTAGTTGACAAGGTAAGTGCAACAATTTTATTACAATCCTATTTATCTACACAAAACAATATTTAAACCTATGATTTTACCAATTCTTTCTTATGGAAATTCAGTTTTAAAAATGAAAGCCCTACCCATTTCTGTAAAAACAACAAATTTAGAAACTTTGATAAAAAATATGTGGGAAACAATGTATGCCGCACAGGGTGTTGGTCTTGCAGCACCACAGGTTGGAGAATCAATCAGATTATTCATTGTTGACACCTATCCTTTTTCAGATAATGACGATTTGTCAATTGATGAAAGGAATTTTTTAAAAGGTTTTAAAAAGGTTTTTATTAATCCTGAAATTATAGAAGAGACTGGTAAGGAATGTTTTTTCAATGAAGGCTGCCTAAGTATACCAGGTATAAGAGAGGATGTTAAGAGAAAAGATTCAATAACTATTAAATTTCAAGACTTGAATGGAAAATTTATAAAAGAATCCCTTTCAGGTATAGCAGCCAGAGTTGTACAACACGAATATGACCATATTGAAGGAATTCTTTTTACTGACAAATTATCCTTTTTAAAAAAGAAAACAATCAAAAGAAAGCTTGCGGAAGTTTCGATAGGAAAAATTAAGGTTGATTACAAAATGAAATTTTTAAAAAATTAATTAACGTGAAGGATTCTTTAGATGAACAAATTAAACATATTAAAAAATTGATTTCTATTGTATGGGAGTTAAGAGATAAGTGTCCTTGGGATAGAAAACAGACTTTTGAAACTTTAAAAACTCTAACTATTGAAGAAACTTTTGAATTATGTGAAGAAATTGAAAATTTAAATTACTCAGGAATTAAAGAGGAATTGGGTGATTTGTTACTTCATATTCTCTTCTACGCAAAAATAGGTTCCGAAAAAAACAAATTTAATATCGGACTTATTGCTAAAGAACTCACTAAAAAATTAATTAGACGTCATCCCCATATTTATAAAGATGTCAAAATTAAAAACACAGACCAAGTTTTAACAAATTGGGAAAAAATAAAATTAAATGAGGGTAGGAGTAGTGTATTAGATGGTGTGCCATCAAATTTGCCACCAATACTGAAAGCCTACAGAATTCAAAATAAAGTTTCCTCTGTTGGATTTGATTGGAAAAAATCTGAGAATGTGTTAGAAAAATTAGATGAAGAAATACTTGAATTTAAAGAAGAATTAAATAAAAAAAATAAAGCCAGTTTAGAAGAAGAATTTGGGGATATTTTATTTTCATTAGTAAATCTGTCAAGGCATTACAAAATTAACCCTTATGATGCGTTAGAAAAATCAAATAAAAAATTTACAAAACGATTTAAACTTATAGAGCAAAAAATAAATAAAGCAAATAAAGAAATTATTGATCTTGACTTAAAGGAAATTAATTTTTTATGGAATCAGTCTAAAAATGAAACCTAAATCTTTATTCATCTAAATCCTTTTTTTTAGATTGGTTTAACATTGATTTCAACAGTTTAAGTTTTGATTCAACGAGTAATTTTTTGGTGGTAAGCTCATTTATTTTGTTATTTACTTCAACTAGTAATGGATTTTTAGCACTAGATTCACTGAAAAAATCAAGATTATTTTCGAGTTGATTAAGTTCACCCCTAATGTCCTCAATTTTCTTTTTCAATGAGTTATGCTCACTATTTATTTGCTTTTCATTATTTTTTATGAAATATAATCTTGTTTGATATATTTTAAGTTCCAATTTATTTTTAGGAATTGAAATTTCATTCCATTTATCAGATAAAAATTTTAGCACAAGCTTTTCTTGATTTCCAATATCATCATTTCTTATTTTATCCCAGTATATAGATTTATCATAAATAAATGTCTCATATTTTTTTGGCGTTAAGGGTATTTTTTCGCTCATTAATTTTTTTAAAAAGTTTTTCTGTTCCCTTATTATCTCTATCTCGTTATCGTTTAGACTTTTATTTTTATTTTTAAATTTTTCAAAAAAATTATTTGTCTTTAATTTAAATTCTGACCATAATTTTTCGGAATACTTTTTAGAAACCCTCCCGGTATTTTTCCATTCAGATTGAATTTCTTTGATTCTTTCAGCATAATTTCGCCAATCTTCTTTCATCAAAATGTTATCAACTTCATTAATAAGCTTGTACTTTGATTCAATTGAATTTTTTTCTAACTTCTTTAAGTTTTTATAGAAATTGTTTTTTTTTTGATTAAATATTTTTGTTGCATCTCTAAAAGAATTCCATATATCCTTGTTTTTTTCTTTCGGAACCCTACCAATGCTAAAAAATTTATTTTTCAATTCTTCAACTTTTTTAATTGAAATTTGCCATTTATTGTGACTGTTTTCCTTATCATTTGAAATTTTTTTTATTTCCTTGATTAATTCAATTTTTTCCTCATAATTCTTTTTTCTAATTGAATCTATGTTTTTATTATATTTATTTTTTTTCTGATGGATGTGCTTAGTTGCTTTTTGAAACCTTTCCCATAAACCTTCTCTTTTATCTCTTGAGACGGGACCTAATTCATTTTTCCATAATCTATGTAAATTATTTAGTTCTCTAATTGCCATCTGAATATTTTCTAGATCTGCTAACTTTTCAGCTTTTTCGATTATTTTAATTTTTTCCTGGTAATTATTACTATAATCTTTGTCTCTAAGTTCTTTATTTAGATGTAATAAATCGTAAAATCTTTCGACATGAAATTTATATGTTTGCCAAATATTATTGTTTTCATTTCTGGGTACTTGACCAGTATTATAAAAGGCATCTTGTAAATTTTTAAAATTTTTATATGTATTGCTGTCGTGTTGATTTTTGTCAATAAGTTTCTTTATTTCTTCGATTATTTCTTTTTTTCTAGCAAGGTTTGTTTTTTGTTTTTTTGATAGATCTTTGAAATATTGATTTTTTTTGTTTTTATACTCTCTAAGTAAGTCATTAAAATCTTTTTTGTACCCAGGATTAAAGAAAAAATCTATTTCGTTGCCTCCTTTATTAACGAATTCAATTTTTTTCTTATGTAAAATTGATTTAAACGTATTTTCAAAATCATTATTTAAAATGTTAATAGTAGTGTTTTGATTAATCCAATCAGATTTATTCAATATCTCTTTAAGATAAGTAGGGTATTCCTCAATGTCAAGACTATGCCATTCATGTTTGATATTTTTTTCTTCTGTAACACGCTTTTGTAATAATGTTTTTTGGTTGATATCTTTCTTAAGGTTATTTTTATCAGAAGTTTTAACCTTATCAGTAATCTTTATTTCAGATTTCTTGGTAGAATCGCTTTGCATTATAAAAAACCTCAGTTAAACTCCTAAATTACAAAAAAAAAAATCAATTTATTTCATTCCAAATTGACCATGATTTTTCAGCTTGATAAATTAACATTTGATATCCATTTATTGTTTTCGCCCCTTTAATTTTACCATTAGTTAGAAATTTTGTTTTTTTTGGGTTGTAGATCAAATCAAATAAAATATGATTCTTTGTTATGTAGTCAAAATTAATGTTTGGACATTCTTCGGTGTTTGGATGAGTTCCAACTGGAGTAGTATTTATTATTAGCTCATAATTACCTAAAATTTTTCTGTCTAATTGATTATAAATGAAGTCGCCTTTATCTTTCTTTCTTGACACTGTATTAAATTCAATTAAATTTTCTTTAAGTACATATCTAATTGCCTTAGAGGCACCTCCGGTTCCAAGAACTAGTGCATTTTTTATTTTCTTATTTACGTTTTCAAATAATGACTTTTTAAACCCAAAGCAATCTGTATTGTAACCTAGCAATTTTCCGCTCTCATTGATAGATATTGTATTAATGGCCCTAATTTCATTTGCCTCTTTGGATATCTTATCCAAATGTGGAATAATTTCTTCTTTATAAGGGATTGTTACATTAACTCCTTTTAGATTTTTTTGCTTTAATGTTTCAAGCGCTTGAGCTAAATTTTTACAATCAAAATTCTTGTACGAATTATGAGTCAAACCTTCTTTTTTAAATTTATTGTTAAAATAGTGTCTCGAAAAAGAGTAGTCAATTCCTTTTCCAATTAGTCCATAAATAAATTTAGTGCTTAACATTAGTTTTTTCAATTATGGAAACTATAAATATTCCAGTTAGAATTGATGCCAAAATAGTAATATTTTCAATATTTAAGTTGTTAGGGTAGTAATAAAAACTATTGGTTGATTTTAAAAATAATGACCCAATATTATCATCAAAATTTTCACTTTTCCATGGCCATACAGATCCTAGAGACCCTACTACAAACCCCACTAAGGAAGACATTATCATGTTGTTGTATTTAATAATTAAATGCTTTAGAGCTTTAGAAAAAAGAACTAAACCAATTATTGATCCAAATGCAAAAACCGCTAACAGAAAAATTAAATTTTTATTTTCTGAATCTAAATTTTCTATACCATAACCCATAACTATTCTTAGTATACTATAATATAGAGCATTTACAGAATCAATCAATAGTAGTTTGTAATTCCCTAGTGATAAGAGTATCATTGAGCCTGATAGACCTGGGAGAACCATTCCGGACACACTTACTATCCCACAAAACAAAACAAATAATGGGTTTGTTATTTCCTTACCTGGGCTAATTAAAAAAAACATAATTCCAATTATGAATCCTGAAATAATAAATATTATATTAAAAATGTCAATCTTTGATATTTTTTTTAAAATAATAGTTATTGAAAAGATTATCATACCAGAAAAGAAGCCTAAAGTTTGAGCATAATAGTTTACTAAAAAATAGCCAATAATTAATGAGGTGCTAAAAAAACTTATAATTATTCCTAATAATAAAAGTGAAAGAAATTTACCGTTTATATGTTTGTTGAAAGATTTTAATCCCTCATTTCTTAAAATTATAAGGCTATTAACGTCTAATCGAGAAAATGAAAAAATTAGTTTTTCATAAAATCCAAATATAATTGGAACAATTCCACCAGAAACTCCAGGTATTTTATTTACGGCTCCCATTATTAGACCATAAAAAATAATTAACAACGGATTTATTTTTTTTTTAAAAGTATTCAACGGTTTTTTTAAATCTATTAAAAACTAATATTAAAACGATGCCGGTTAAAATAAAAAAAATACTTTCAGTTATTTCGTTTGTTTTGCATATTATAAAATCTGTATTTGATTTGAAAAGATTATCTATAGTATCCAGATTAAGACAATCTTTGAGTGGCCACAATTTAGGCAATGATCCACCTACTAATCCAGTTAAAATCAGAACTGTTTTTCTTTTCTTATAATTAAAAAGCCAAATCACAAATCTTGAAAAAACTTTTAATCCTAAGATAATGCCTAGTGAAATAGAAATAACCTTGGAATATATACTTAAGAAATCTCCCATTTTAAAGTTAAATAAAATCCGTACTGAATTTTGGACAACTAATAGGATTTCATTGTAAATTCCGAAAATTAAAAAAATCATAGCTCCAGAAACACCCGGTAATATCATTGCTGATACTGCAATAACGGAACAAAAAAAAAGATATATCAGACTTGGTTCCACACTAAAACTGTTTAATTGTGTTATAGAGATCGATACAGTTAATGATACTAAAAGGTAAATGTAATCACCAATTTTTTTATTTTTAATTAACCCAATAAACTTAAAAAATGTTGCAAATACTATACCAAATAAAAAGGCAGTTATTGAGATGGGATGATATTTAAAGAGATAAATTAAAATTCCAGATAGAAAGAAAACACCCGTAATAATTCCTAAAAAAAGAGAAAGGAGAAAAGATCCGTTAACATCTTCCCATAAAATTTTAAATTGACCTTTTATTAATTTTTTAAATGAGAATCTATCGATACTTTTTATCAGATCATGGTATATCCCAGTTATAAATGCAATAGTCCCTCCAGATATTCCTGGGATAACATCTACAGAACCCATTGTAATACCAATTAGGTATATTGAAATTTTGTTTTTCTTTGATTTTGGATTACTCAATTAAATCAAATTAGAACTTCTAAATGGGGATAAAATTCTAATAATTTTGGTGAAAGTAAATTAATATTCTTTCTTACGTTTTCAAGGTAAAATTCCATTTCATTTTTTTTCCCAAGATTTAGATAACATAAAGCAATTTTGAAGTCCAAATCTGGAACATTAGGGTGTGATTTTTTTGCCTTTTTACCTATCAAATAAGCTTTTTCCCATTTGTTTTGACTTATCAATGTATCAATCCATTCAGACCAACTTCTCAACTCATCTATACCAAGCCCAATAATGTTTTTGAAGGCTTTTTCTACTCCAATAAATCTATTTAAGCATTTATTAATTTTAGCGTACATTTTCCAGTATTCTGGATAGTATTTGTTGATTCTTAACGCTTTATTGCAGTGCGTTAAAGCCATTCTAAGTTTATTTTTATTTAAATAAAATTCAATCAAAGCCAGCCAACTTTCTTCATAATTTGGATCCTCCTTGATTGAAAATTTGTAATATTTCAACTCTAATTGACACTTATCAAGTTTTTTGAAGCATTCACCTATTCTAAGGTAAATAAATGCTGATGGAGGTTCTAATGAAAGTGAAAATTGGTAATTTTCAATTGCACTTAANAAATTTTTATTTTTTTGNAAAAGTTTTGCCTTTTCTACATACGCNGCTGAAAANTTNTCATCACANAAAATTGCATAATCAAATGCNGTTAAAGCTTTTGNTTTNTTNTNTATTTNTAAATATAGTTTTCCCAATTCAAGCCAAANTAGTTCATTATATGGGTCTTTTTCTAAAACTTCACTTAAAATTTTGACACCTTCTTTATAACAACCTATGTTTTCAATACAATAAATCAAATTATACAATATTTGATGGTCATTTGGTTCATTTTTAATACATAGCTTAAAATAAATCATAGCTTTTTTAAATTCACAAATTGTTAAAAATTCCATAGCTATCATTTGCCAAATCTCAAATTTGTATTCTGATTGCTTGAGACATTCACGAAGTATTTCGATTGATTTTTCGTGTTTTTTAAGTTTAGAAAGAATATTTGCTTTTTGAATATATGCATCTTGATTATTGGGTTCAATTTTATGAACAAATGATAAAATTTCCTCTGCTGATTGATATTTGTCCTCTAAAATTAATATTTCCGATTTCAATAAAAGAATATTAATATTACTCGGGTGCTGTCTATTTCCTATTTTGATAGCTTTTTTTGCAAGATTTATTTTTCCAAAATCAATATAATGTAGAGCAATAAACTCAATTTCTTGTGCATCAAAAAAATATGTAAAATTCGTTTTGAGCATTTCTTCGAATTTTTTAATTGAAGAACTATAGTCCTGAGAATAATCTTCAAGCATCTGCGGTATTTCTAATAATTTAAAATTAAAAACAAAGACCAAATCAATTGGATTTACATTTTATTCTTTTTAACAAATTAATTAACAAACTTTTTATACCATTTCATCTAAGATTTTCAAAATGATTTTGCAACCTTTAATTAGATCCATGTCGCTTATATTTAAAGGAGGAGTTATCCTTACAGCTAATTTATTCCAAAGCAGATAAAATAATATTAAACCCTTACCCATTGATTCTTTTACAAGTTTTTCTGCATCTGCCTTTCTTTCTAAAATTATTGCTAGCATTAAACCAGTGCCATTTATACTTTTTATTTTTTTATGTTTTAATAATGATCTTATTAACTCTTCTTTTTCTTTTATTTTTTCCAATATTTTTTCGTTTTCTAACGTTTCTAAAACAGACAGTCCTGCTGAGGCAATCACTGGATTTCCACCAAATGTAGAAATGTGACCAAGTGAAGGTTTGTATTCAAATTTTTTCATCATTTCTCTAGAACTGCAAAATGCACCAATTGGGAGTCCCCCTCCTAAACCTTTTCCAATAACTAATATGTCTGGTTCAACATCATATTTTTGGAAAGCGAACATATTGCCTGTTCTTCCAATTCCTGGTTGAATTTCATCTAAAATCAAGAGTGCTCCAACCTCTCTACACCTTTTTTTAACATTATTTAAATAACCGGGTTTAGGAACAATGAAACCAGCACCACCCTGAACAGTTTCCAAAATTACAGCAGCAGTATTATTATCAATTTTAGTTAGATCCTTATTACTATTAAAATCAATGAAATTTACTTTCGGTAATAAGGGACCATATCCTTTTTTTTGGTTTTTAACACCTAATAGACTTAAAGCCCCTTGTGTACTTCCATGATAGGAGTTTTTTGCAGCTATAAAATTTGATTTTTTTGTATATCTTTTGGCAAGTTTCATAGCTCCTTCAATTGCCTCAGTTCCTGAATTGGTCAAAAAAGTAACTTCAAGATTTTTGGGTAACAAACTAGCTAATTTTTTACATAACTTAACGGTGGGCTCTTGAACATACTCCCCATAAACCATTACATGTAAAAATTTATTTAATTGTTTTTTTATTGCTTTTATTATTTCTGGATGTCTGTGCCCTAAAGAACATACAGAAATTCCAGCTACAAAATCTAGATATTTATTACCTTTTGAATCAAATATATAAGAACCCTTTGCTTTACTGACCTCTAAACCTAATGGGTTAGGAGTCGTTTTAGCTTGGTATGTAAGAAAATCTTTAAGTGACATTTTTTATTTAAATAAGTCTTCTAAAGATTCTGGTCTTTCAGTTATCCTCCAAACAAATCCCTCTAATAATCTTAAATTTGGATCTAATTTATCTTCGGGATGTACTTTTCCTTCTGGAGAAGTATAAAACGTAATATTTTTGATTTCATTTGATTCAAGCTTTATTTTAAGTTCACTACAAATAGTTTTATCTATACCTATTAATTCACCATTGTCATTATATAAATAGTAAATTACTTTGATGTTTTTTAAAACCTGTAAATTATTTAAACCACCGTTTACAAAATCACCATTCAAATTCATTCCTTCAATTTGATTANAATTATTTTTATTAATACTATCCTGTTCGATTACAAATGAATTTCCAAAGATTAAAAGTGAGTCNAGCTTTCTAGTTTTCANATCTGTCAGAAGATTTATTACATTTCCACTCATCTGACTATNNTTAAACCAAACTACTGGATTAAGTTTGAGTTTTGATTTTAACGATAAAATTTGTGTTTGTTTTTTTGAAAGGGGTTTTTTGTGTAATTCGATTTTACCTTTAGANTCNTCAAAGTATATTGAGTCAGATATTCCTCTAATATCGGATTTTAAAATTTTAACATCATAATAACCTCTCAAAATTCTTTTATCAGTAGGTCCTGTTCCGACTAATGTGTCTGCATGGATATAGAGTGAATCGTTTTCTATGATGTTAATTGCAAGCGCTTTTTTTGTTATAATTGCAGAATCCTTATCCTTAAAAATTTCTCCATATTCTCCTTTTATTATTGAGTTGTTGATAGTGTCTGTGATTACAACTTTTTTGGTTGCAGAAGCATAATTGATGGATTCATCATAAAATATACTGTCCCCTTCAATTATCTTATTATTGTAAAATATTTTTGGATTTTTTTGAAAATTTCCAATTGAACTTTTTAAGTCAAAATTTCCTTTTTCACAATGTATTTCGTAATCATTTCCTTTAATTAGCGTTGGACCAAAAAAAAGTGCGTTTTTAGAAATTAGATTGTAGTCTAGATTTTCGGAGTCAATATCATATCTTGGATTATTTATTTTTACACCCGTTTTAAAGCTATATTTTTTTTTGTTTATAAAATACCTTCCCTTTTTGCTTTTAAGCACGTTTTCTTCATCTTCTATAACACCATTAGAATCATAATATGCAATGTTTAAGATTCTGTCAAGATAAAGGGTATCTGTTTTAAGTGTCATATCGGGTTGTTTTAAAACTACTTTTCCCCAAGCTTTTGCTTTTCCTTCGTCACCATCATAATTTAAGTATTCACTTTTCAGCTCTAGGCTGTCTCCCTGTTTAAGCAAAACACTACCGTTTGCATTGAATTTATTCTCTTTAGAGTAAAAAAAAGTTTTGTCTGAAGTTATTGTTGCCCCATCATGAAAAAGTCTTACTCTTGAATTGTTTCCTTTTGATAAAATATTTGCTTTTGGAAAATTTTCTTCATCTTTTGTAAATCTTCCAGCTTCTATAATTTCTATTATTTTTTTTTCTTGGCAGAGAGAGTTTAAGGGGTTAAAAATTGATAAAATTATATTTATATATAAAATATTCTTCAAAATCACATCCATTTTACACATAAATTGTTTGGTCTCTTCTTGGACCTACTGAAATAATTTTTATTGGTACTTCTAAATTTTTCTCAATAAATGATATATATTTTTTTAAGTTGTTGGGGAGATGGGATTCATTCTTAATTTTTGTTATGTCTTCATCCCACCCATCAAATTCAGTATACATGGGAGAAAGGGAGGATGAATTTAAAGAAAAAGGCATTCTATATATTTCTTTACCAAATTGTTTGTAAGAAGTACAAACTTTTATTTTACTAATACCCGACATAACATCACTTTTCATCATTGCGAGTTCAGTTACACCATTAATATCTACAGCATACTTAAGTGAGACTAAATCCAACCATCCACACCTTCTAGCACGACCTGTTGTTGCACCAAATTCATTACCGACCCTACTTATTCTTTTTCCAACTTCATCAAAAATTTCAGTTGGAAATGGACCGCTTCCAACTCTTGTTGTATAAGCCTTAAATATACCGATAACTTTATTTATTTTAGTTGGAGGAATTCCTAATCCGTTACATGCTCCTGCAGCAGTAGTATTAGAAGATGTAACATATGGGTAAGTTCCAAAGTCAATGTCAAGCATTGAACCTTGAGCACCTTCAGCAAGAATCTTTTTTCCTTCCTTCAAAGAATCAAAAAGGAAATTCTCACTATCAATAATTGAAAATTTTTTTAAAAAATCTATACTTCTAAAAAATTTTTCTTCTAATTCTTCAAGGTTAAAAGAAATATCAACATTTAAATTATTTATCATGTTTAAATGTTTATCTTTCAGTTTACTGTACTTTGTTTTCCATTCATCTAGAAATAAATCTCCAACCCTAATTCCATTTCTCCCCGTTTTATCCATATAGGTAGGTCCAATTCCCTTTAAAGTTGAACCGATTTTTTTAATTCCCTTTGACTTCTCTGAAGCTTGATCCAGGAGACAATGAGTTGGAATGATCAAGTGAGCCTTCTTAGATATTAATAATTTTTTTTTAAAATCTATATCACTGTCATTCAACTTTAATATTTCTTTTTCAAAAATTACAGGATCAATAACGACTCCGTTTCCTATAACATTAATTAAATTCTTGTTAAATATCCCTGAGGGAATTGTGTGTAGGACATGGGTTTTACTTTCAATTTTTATTGTATGCCCAGCATTTGGACCTCCCTGAAAACGAGAAATTATAAAATAATCTTTTGATATTGCATCAACTATTTTACCTTTTCCTTCGTCACCCCATTGGAGACCTAAGAGTAAATCAACAAACATTTTCTTTTACTATGATTGTTTTTTAGTGCCATAAAAATAAAGCGAATGATGATGAATGTTAACATCAAAAACTTCTTCAATTGTTTCCTTGATAGATTGAATTCTCGGATCACAAAACTCTTTAACTTCTCCAGAATCAGTAAATATAATGTGGTCATGCTGTTTATCAAAAAAAGATTTTTCATACTGTGCTTGATTTCCAAATTGATGTTTTCTTACCAATCCTGACTCTATCAATAGATCAATTGTATTGTATAAAGTTGCTCTGCTAACTCGATAATTTTTATTCTTCATTCTTATATATAAGGACTCAACGTCTAAGTGCTCATTTGTCTCATAAATCTCATGGAGAATAGCAAATCTCTCTGGTGTTTTTCTTTGTTTTTTTTTATCTAAAAACTTTACAAAAACCTCTTTTACAATTTCCTGTTGTGATTTTGTTTCAATCATTGTTAAAATATTTAGTAAAAATAACGTTTCTTTTTTTATTTACGAGCAATTTTTTCAATTCCAGATATAGTTAAAAGTTTTTGAATTAATTTTTTTATATGATCTTGATTGTTTACACGAATTAAAATGTTACCTCTAAAGAGATTTTCATCGGTGTAAAAATTCATTTTTTTAATATCAATATTCATGTAGTTTGATATTATCCTTGTGACCTGATTTACTAGCCCCTTTTGATCAATACCGGACATTTGCAGTTCAACAGTAAATTCTTGTTTATTTGAATCAATCCAAAACGCAGGTATAATTCTATATGCAAAGTTTGATTGTAAAGAAATCGCAGAATTACAATTATGTTTATGTACTAATATCCCATCATTCAAAGTTGATAATCCAAAAATTCTATCTCCAGAAATTGGATTACAACAAGCGGATAATTTGTATTTAATTTCCTTTTTTTCTTTACCGAAAACAATTTTNTCATTATTNGANATAAAATCNTTTTCNATCTTATTTTTTTTTGGTTTAGATCTAAGTCTTTCATTGAAAAATTTTAAAAATCGATTATTGTAATATTTTGCAAAATCTTTAATTTTTTTGTTATCAACGGTTTTAATTCCAACCCTATAGTAAAGATCCAAATTTGAATTAACATTGAAGTAGTCGAGCATTTCATTTACTGTTTTTTCAACCATAATGATTTTTAAATGTTTTAATTTTCTTCTCAATAACTCTTTTCCTTCAGCTGCAATTCTTTTTTTCTCCTCATTGATAGACGTACGAATTATATTTCTCGCTCTAGATGTTGCAACAAAGTCCAGCCAGTTAGCTGTAGGCTTAGATTTTTCTGATGTAATTATTTCTATAGAGTCTCCACTCCTTAATTTTCTTGATAGTGGTACCAATTTACCGTTTACCCTNGCACCTCTAGTTTTACTTCCAATCTCNGTGTGNATGTTAAACGCAAAATCTAATGCTGTAGAATCTTTTGGTAGAGATTTCAATTCCCCTGCTGGAGTAAAAACAAAAATTTCATCAGAGTAGAGATTTAATTTAAAATTTTCAACAAAATCTATAGCATTTGAATCCTTTGACTCGAGTAACTCTTTTAGACGATTTAACCAGCTTTCTAAACCATTCTCACGATCTCGTCCAACTTTATATTTATAGTGAGCAGCATACCCCTTTTCCGCAATCTCATGCATTCGTTCTGACCTAATTTGAACCTCTATCCATTTTTTATTTGGACCCATTACTGTAATATGAAGAGATTCATAACCGTTGGACTTAGGAGATGAAATCCAATCTCTTAGTCTAGTTGGATTAGGAGTAAAATGATCTGTTACTATCGAATAAATTTTCCAAGCTAAAAACTTCTCGTTTTTTGGAGATGATTTATAAACAATCCTTATCGCAAATTTGTCAAACACTTGCTCATAACTTATGTTTTGAGTTTGCATTTTTTTGTGTATTGAGTATATTGATTTATTTCTTCCTTTAATGAAGTATTTTAACTTTTCNTTCTTTAATGTTTCACTCATAAGGAGTGAAAATTCATTTATATATTTTTCTTGTTCCTCNTTACTGTCTTCTATTTTATTTTTNATGTGTTCAAAACTTTTTGAATCTGTATATTTTAAGCTTAAATCTTCAAGCTCGTTTTTGATATTGTATAATCCAATTCTGTGAGCAAGTGGTGCATATATGTATAATGTCTCAGAAGCAGCTTTTATTTGTTTGCTTTCGGTCATTGAGTCTAAAGTTTGCATATTATGAAGGCGATCAGCGATTTTAATAATCACAACTCTAATATCATCATTTATTGTCAAAAGCATTTTGCGAAAGTTTTCAGCTTGGTAAGAAATGTCCGTATCCTTGTTTAAGCGTGAAATCTTCGTTAAACCACTAACTATTTTAGTAACATTTTTCCCAAATAGTTTCTCAATATCAACCAAATTATAGTTAGTATCTTCAATTGTATCGTGAAGCAAAGCAGCTGAAATTGATGTTGCATCAAGACCAATTTCAGAAGCTACAATTTTCGCTACAGAAATAGGATGAAAAATATATGCTTCGCCTGATTTTCTCCTTTGATGCCTATGAGCATCCACAGCTGTGTTAAAAGCCAAACGAATAAGCTTTTTGTCCTCCGGTTTAAGGTGCTGATAACTAATTCTTAGTAGCTCCTTATATTGCTTTGCTATTTCTTTATTTTCTATCCTTTCATCTACAAGCATATATGAAGTTACTAATTCTTAGTTTTTAAGCCCAAAAAAAATCATTTTGTTTGTCTTACTATCTCTGATAAAACAATTCCTACCGAAACAGACAAATTAAAAGAATCATTTTTCCCACTCATTTCTATACAAATTTCTTTAGCTTCATTTAATCTCCAGTTTTTTGACAAGCCTTGATTTTCAGATCCAAAAGCAACAGCTATATTGCCAGAGTAGTCGATATCTAAATAGTTTTGAGAATTTTTTGATATAATTGTGTTATATAAATTAAATTTATTTTGAACTAAAAATTCGATTGCCCTATCTTTATTTGTTTTTATTATTGGTATATTAAAAACACTTCCCACACTGGATCTAATTACATTAGAGTTGTAAATATTAATTTTAGAATCAATTATAATAATTCCTGATACAGACATTCCATCTGCTGTTCTGAGTATAGCACCTAAATTACCAGGCTTTTCGATATTTTCTAAGATTAACAGTATTGATTTTTTTTTAAAATAAATATCATCCAAAGAATAGCTTTTTTTGTCCGCAACAGCTATTACTTTAGAAGAGCTATTCCTGTATGTTAATAAATCAAATAATTTTTTATTTAAATAAAATATTTCAATTTCTTTACTTATGGAAATATCAAATTCCATCGGTTTTTCGTTTCTGAAATAAATTTTTCTAATCTTAATATCAGAGTCGACTGCTAAAGCAATTTCTTTAACACCCTCAATAATGAATTCCCTTTCCTTTTTATTAAATTTATTATTGGATAGTTTTTTAAGTTTTTTAAAATGAGAATTCTGTAGACTTTTAATAATTTTCATCTAAAATAAATTTATCCTTTCCATCAAATGTAGACAGTAGAAGCCATACAACATCATTGTAAGATTTCACCCCCTTTTTTTGTCCTTGTGTTTTTAAAAAAAAATCGAATATACTTCTNTGTGTTTTTTGAAATCTATTAGCGTAGTACNTCCAAAAATTTGAAACTCTTGAAAGATCTATTTTAACTTCATTATCTAAAGCCAAATACATACTTTGGGCAAGATTCGGATTAATTTTTTTAAGCTCGTAGTATAAATATCGAAAAGCAAAAAAACAAGCCGAATATTTAATTTCAATATTATCATTATTATAGGCATTTAAAAAGCCTATAAAGTTTGCATTACTTTCAGAGGCAANCCCTTGCTTATGCGCTANTTCGTGATATGCTGTAATTGGAACTAGAATTTCTGGAATTCTGGAGTTAACATTCGCCTCATTGGTAAATGGATTAAAGTATCCTTTAATTCCCAGATAACTTAAAATTAAACTGACACTAGAATACTTAAACTTATCATTTTCAGATTCGATCAAATCTTTATAGNAAATTAAATGGTCCTCCTTATTTTTCTTTGTAAAATTTATATCTTTTCTTAACTTATTGCACTTAACAGAAAAGTATTTTGTTAAGTTTTTTAGCTTTTTCTCACTGATCACATTCTCTTTTGCAATAGATCTTTCTAAAGGAGGTCTGTAATAATTTAACCCCCACGATACATAAAAAAAACAGATAACAATTAAAGTTGAACTTATTATGAAATTAATTGATATTGTTTTTCTAAAGAAATAAAATATTGTACAACATATAAAGGAAAAATAAAGTATTTCCCCAATAGCAAGGTCACTCANGTTAAAAAATAAGTTTTTAAAGAAAATNATTTTTTTGTACAATAAGTTTGAATAGTAAGTATTTACTGTGTAGGGGTTGTTTTTCAATAAAAAAAATGAAATTAAAAAGATTAAAAAAGCTAAAATTTTACCTATGATNATGTTNTATTNATTANTNTCAATCTATAACCTCAACTATTTTAACCTCAAATATAAGATTTGATTTTGGNGGTATACCTCTAACACCTTTCTCTCCNTAAGCTANTTGATATGGTAANAATAAAAATGCCTCATCACCTTCTTTTAAATATCTTAAACCCTCCTTAAAACCTTGTATCATTTGGGCTNCTGGACTGATATCACACAAAATTGGAGTGTATGCTCCAGCTGATTTCTTCTGTTCATTTACTAAAAATAAACTTTCAGCAACTTCCAACATGCTTGTGTCCAACAAATTTCCATTTTCAAAATAAACTGCATAATGAGCTCTTGCCTTATTGGTAGAACTTATTTTAGGTCCATTTCCATTTTTAGTAATAATATAATTTAGTCCTGAAGAGGTCTTTNTAACATTTTTTTTAAGATTACTAAACATCTCTGTGTTTTCAAGTCTTTTAATTTCTCTTCTTTCTTCAATCTCTACCTTGTTCTTTTCTAGATTTGAAAAATAATCTGAAAAAATCTTAGGTGCATTAAAATTTTTTGCATCTNTACCTATTCTAATTATTTTAACATCTTGGATTGTGTCATTTTGTTGGATAGAGTCTACAACATTTAATCCATCAATAACTTTTCCAAATACAGTATGTTTTCCATCTAACCAAGGCGTTTCTTTGTGAGTTATAAAAAATTGACTTCCATTAGTGTTTTTTCCTGCATTGGCCATCGATAAAATTCCTGCACTATCGTGCCTCAAATCAGTTATTTCGTCGTCAAATCTATAACCCGGACCACCCGAACCAGAGGCTGTGGGATCCCCAGCCTGTATCATAAAATCTTTAATAACTCTATGGAAAATTATTCCATTATAAAACTTTTTATTCGCATAATCATCAGAAACAAATTCATTCTCCCCTTCTGCTAAAGAAACAAAATTTGCAACTGTGTTTGGTGTTTTGTCTTTTGTAAGCTCTATTAAAATATCTCCTTTGTTTGTTGAAAACANAGCATATAAACCGTCATCTAAGTGAGAAAATTTATTATTGCATTGAACAATAAAAAAAGAAATAAAAAGCAAAATTTTTCTGTACATTTTAAAAAATTAATTATTATTAGTTTTTAACGAAATTAACTTAATCTCTATAATAAGGGGCTGATTTGGAATAATTTTTTCACCATCACCCTGATATCCATAACATAAAAACGAGGGCATTAAAAAAATCCCAGTCTCTTCAGTCCTCAATTCNTTGATTCCATATCTNAAAGCTGGCAAAAGCTCCTCTTTATCCACAACATATTTTATNGGATCGAAATTATCATCTTTGTATATGTCATTTCCATTTAAATCAAAAATATTAAAGAAAAATTCAACCTCATCTCCAGTCTTAGGTTTTAGATTTTTTTCTGATGATTTTAATATTTTAAACCAAAATCCTTTATTAGAAATATTATACTTTGATTTCGAGTCTTTTTCAATTATTTTGAGAAAACTAATTTCTTCTCTTTTGTTAATTTGAATATTCCTAATAACCGACTTACTCAGAAAGTAGTTTTTTTTTGAATTTAACGGTTCTCTAAATNCATTTTGATCACAACCCAAACAAAAAAAAATATTGATCAGAAAAAAAAAATCTAATTTTTTCATACTCTGAGAAAATCCTTAATTGATAAAATGAATTTATTTTCNGTCTCTATAATTGAATCATTTGAAAAACCTCCAGAAGCATTTTTATGTCCACCACCATTAAAATATTTCTTAGCAAATTTGTTTACATCAATTTTATTTTTTGATCGGAATGAAATTTTTATAATTTTTTCATCATTATCTTCAATAAATATAACTGAAACAAAAATACCTTGAATTCGAAGTCCGTAATTAACAAAACCCTCAGTATCACCTTTTTTGAAGTTACATTTTTTTAGATTCTCTTTTGATAAAATTGTATAAGCAACCCCCAGATTTTTAATCAGTTTTAAATTTTTTAATGCAATTGATAAAAGACGTGTTCTATTAAGAGAAAAATTGTCATAAATCTTTTCATGTATTTTTGTGTGATTNATACCCTTTTTAAATAATTCAGAAATTATAGTATGTGTGTCACATGAAGTTAACGGAAACCTAAATGATCCTGTATCTGTTAAAATACCTGAATATATATATGTCGCAATTTTTTTGTCAATCAACTTATGATTAATTGATTTAATTACATTGTAGATTAGTTCACAGGTAGAACCAATTTGTGGTTTTGACAAAGAAAGGGTTGAGAATTTTTCTGGTGATTCGTGATGGTCAATCATTACTATAGGTAAATTATTTTTTTCTATTTCTTTACTTAAAATGCCTANCCGTTTCAAGGAATTAAAGTCCAAAGCAAAAATAATTTCATATTCTAACAAGTATTTTTTAATTTTTTCAGGGCTCTTCTCATATGAAATAATGTCATGATTCTTTATCATCCAATTTAGGTAATTAGGAGGTGAGTTTGGTAAAATTATCTTTGTGCTTTTCCCAAGTTTAATCAAAAAACTAGAAAGAGCCATCGAAGACCCTAATGCATCGGCATCAGGATTTTTGTGAGGTATAATCAAACATTTTGTTACACCATTAAGAACTTTATTTAATTTTTGAGAAAAATCTAAATACATATTAACAAAGATACCAAAGACTTAAGATAATTTTAATAATCATTTCAAATTAAACTGTTTTAAAAAATTTATTTCTTTAAATTTGAAAAAAATGAAAAATAANCTAACATTTACAATGATTAAGCCCGACGCTATGGAAAACGGTTATGCGGGTCAAATCCTTTCCCTGATATTAAAATCTGGTTTTCGTTTATCAGCACTAAAATTAATCCAGCTTACAAATCATCAAGCGGAAATTTTTTATAATATTCACAAGAAAAAACCATTTTTTGAGGAACTAGTAACCTTTATGACAAGGAGTCCAATTATTGTTGCAGTACTGAAAAAAAATAATGCAGTTGAAGATTTCAGAAAATTAATTGGTTCAACCAATCCAGAAGATGCTGAAAAGGGAACTGTTAGAAAGTTATTTGCAACTTCTATGGGTGAGAACGCTATACATGGTTCCGACTCCGATGATAATGCTCATATTGAGTCTTCATTTTTTTTTAATAAAAATGAGATATATTAGATAAAAATAATTTTTTTTATTTCATTACTGCCAACTTCTTTATTGAAATTCTCAATTATCTTATCTTTTCCATAAGAGAGTTCCTGTTTCAATACGGATGAATTTATTTTTAAGAATAAAGTATTGTCCTTTATATAAATATATTCGGTGTATTGGCTTACATTTTTACCTATTACGTTTGACCAAACCTTATTAAGAAAAACCTTCCTTAACCCGGGACTTAACAGTTTGTTATGACTAATTTTTTGAATGATGCTTCTCACGGAATGTGATTCCTTAAAACGAAATTTTTTCATTTAATTTATCTCAAATCTCTTATAGTGATATTCGAACTTATTATTAGAAATAACCAATTCTTTTTTTGTTAATTTTTTAATTATTTCTTTCCAATTATCCGTTGCTGTAATATAGTTTAAATAGATCAAACCATTATTTTTTTTTATTTCAAAATTGATTTCATCAAATGACGAGGAAAAAGTTTTGTTGAAATTAGGTTTAAGTTTTTTTTTGGTCCCTGTTGAGTCAGAATTAAAGGCATAATAATCAACAACAGGAGATTCTCCTTTGGGATAAAACACTTCACCTTTTGACGATACCGAGTAAATTTCCCACATGCCTTCAATAGCTTTAATGTCATCAATTGTATTTATTTTACAATATGTGAAATTTAAAAAAATGAGTAATATTAAAAAACTAATTTTCTTCATTTATAATTTTAAAAAATTTCATGGATTTTATATGAAAGATTAGTGGTTTCTATTGCGTTTGATACTCTTTTTTTGTCTGTATCTGTAATAAAAATTTGTCCAAAATATTTTTCTTCAATTAGTTGCATAATTAATTCCACTCGCTTTTGGTCTAATTTGTCAAAAATGTCATCCAAAAGTACAATTGGCTTTATATCCAGTTTTTTTTTCAAAAATTCGTATTGAGCTAATTTAAGAGATATAAGAAAAGATTTTTGTTGTCCTTGACTACCAAATTTTTTAATTTGATAACCATTTAACAATAATTCTAAATCGTCTTTATGAGGGCCTTGGGTTGTAAATTGAAATATCAAATCTCTTTCAAGTGAGTCTTTAATTAAATCCTTGTAATTGTTGTTATTAAGTTGGCTTTTGAAATTAATTTCAACTGACTCTTTATTTTCTGAAATCAAAAGATAGTATGATTTGAATATTTTTTTATAAATATCAGTAAACAATTTTCTTTTTTCATGAATTATGTTTCCTAAATCAATAATTTTTTCATCATATATCTCTAAAACTCCCATATCTAACTTTGGGTTTTTATAGTTCATTTTAAGCAACGCGTTTCTCTGCTCCAATATTCTTTTATAGCTAATTAAATTTGCAAGAAATTTTTTATCAATTTGACTAATTATTCCATCTATTAAATTTCTTCTAAATATGCTTCCTCCATAAATTAAGTCATTATCATAAGGAGATACCATTACAAGAGGAAATTGTCCAATGTGCTCAGAAATTTTTTTAAATAATTTTCCATTTCTTTTAAAAACCTTTGTTTTTCCTTTTTTATAACTAAAATTTAAGTTTTCTTGACTATTATTTTTGTTAAATAATCCTTGAATCATATAAAATTTTTTTCCAAATTTAATATTTGTTATAGATGATGAATTAATAAAGCATTTTCCAAAACAAAGATGGTAAATCGAACTTAAAATATTTGATTTACCAACCCCATTATCTCCAACCATGCAAACTACATTCTCTTTAAACAGAAAATTTCTTGAATCAATGTTTTTATAATTCGTTATTGATAGNTCTTCTAATCTCATCTNAAAAGCAAAGATAANACCAACGNTGAATTTATAACTTAAATAACATAATATTATTTAGTTATTATCATTTGTTGTTGAAGAATAAAGTTTAAATTTGCCCAATTATGGCAACTTATAATAAAAGAGGTGGAAAAAAATTTAATTCCAAAAGAAAGGTTTTAAATAAAGAAGACGTGGAGAGTACTACGGCAGAAGTTTTTGAAAGTCTCGATTCTGGAGCTACAAAAACTGAAAAATTTGTAGCTAAATATCAAAGCCTAATATTCTCTAGTGTTGTTTTAATTGCTATTTCTGTATTTGTNTACCTAGCTTATAAAACGTTTGTNCTNGAGCCGAAAAATGAGGACGCTATAACNGAGCTCAATCAAGCTCAATATTANTTTAACCTTGCACTNAATAANGAANAANNGAACGATTTATTTAATTCCGCAATAAATGGTGGCGGAGGAAAATTTGGTTTTTTAGACATAATTCAAAACTATGAAAATACACCTTCATCAAATCTAGCAATATTTAGCACGGGAATGTCTTACTTAAATTTAAAACAATATGATAAAGTAATTGAATATCTTANAGACTTTGANTCAAAAGATGTTTTGTTATCATCAATCGCAAAAGGAGTATTAGGAGATGCTTACCTTCAAATAGGTGATCAAAAAAACGCTCTACTAAGTTATGATAAGGCTTCTAGTTTTGAAGAAAACATTTTTACAACACCAAAATATTTGTATAAGGCTGGTCTTTTATCTCTTAGATTAGGAGAAAAAAAAACTGCATTTGAGTATTTTAAAAAAATCAAAAGTGATTTTCCTGACTCTAAAGAAGGGAAGTTCATAGATATTCAAATTGCAAAAACAGAATAAAATTATGAGTTATTCTGGTTTCAACATTCCCAAAAGAGAAGACAAAATTACTTTTTCTTCAAGAAAAAAATATAAGATTTCATTGATAGTTTCTGAATGGAATAGTCAAATTACTTCTAAACTTTTAAAAGGAGCTGTTGAAACTCTTACCCAAAGTGGTATCTCTAATGAAAACATATTTATCACTAAAGTACCTGGCAGTTTTGAGTTAATTTTTGAGGCAAAAAAAAAATCAAAAGAATCAAAATTTGATTCAATAATTGTTATTGGTTGCTTGATTAAAGGAGATACAAAACACTTTAAATATTTATGTAGCTCCATTTCTTATGCTATTGCCAGAATTAATTTAAAATCTTTAATTCCCGTCATATTTTGTGTTTTAATGGACAATAATGTCGAACAATCAATTGAAAGGTCGGGTGGTAAACTTGGAAATAAAGGTGCTGATGCAGCCTTTACATCAATAAAAATGATGGAATTAAATAATTGATAGTTCATCTATGGTGTTTAAAAATTCTTTTTTCAAACTTAATAGAAATAGAAAATTCAATTATATACCACGTTATTTCAAAGAAAAAAATGAATCAACAGATCATTCTATAGACTTACGAATAAGAAGTAGCAGAGAGAATTTAATTACTAATAATCGAAGTAGTTTTTGGAATCAAGAAAGGATAAAAAATAGAACAAAAGGAAACCGTTCTTTTAATAAAGTTTTTATCATAACACTATTTTTACTTTTTTTTATATTTTTTTACATTATTGATTTTGATTTTTCAATTTTTATAAATTATTGATGAAAGATATTATTAAAATTCTTCCAGAAAATGTGTCAAATCAAATTGCTGCTGGTGAAGTTGTCCAAAGACCAGCTTCATTAATTAAAGAACTCGTTGAAAATTCAATTGATGCGTTATCAAACAGAATTCAAGTTTTTTTAAATGAATCTGGTAAAAAAACAATTAAAGTTGTGGATAATGGAATAGGAATGAGTAAAAATGACTTGATGGACTGTGTTCTAAGGCATGCGACTTCAAAAATCACTGAAACAAAAGATCTATTAAATATAAATTCTAAAGGATTTAGAGGAGAAGCGCTCTCTTCAATNGCTGCAGTATCTCATCTAGAAATTGTAACNAGACGCAAAGTCGATGATTTTGGGCATAAATTAAAGATTAANGGAGGCAAAATCCATTCATGTGAAAAGGTTGTTTCTCAAGTTGGAACTCATGTTTTAGTTAAGAATTTATTTTTTAATGTACCTGCTAGGAGAAATTTTTTAAAATCTGACTCAGTAGAATTGAGACATATAATTAATGAATTTCGCAGAATAGCAATTGCACATTGTGATTTAAATATTTCATTAAATCATAAAAAATCAGAAATTTTTAATTTATATAAATCAAATACTCAGGTTCGTATAAAAAATATTTTTGGAAAAAAAATTGAGGAAAACTTAGTGCCAATTAAAGAAAAAACATCTTTTGTAAAATTAAACGGATACATAATTAAACCTGAAGCATCAAAAAAAACCAGGGGAATGCAATTTTTATTTGTAAATAACAGATATATTAAAAATAATTTTCTTTTCCATGCTATAAACAAGGCATATGAAGGGCTTTTACCTGAAAAGAATTATCCTGGCTTTTTCATTTTTTTAACAGTTGAACCTTCATCAATAGATATTAATATTCATCCAAACAAGATTGAGGTTAGATTCGATGACGAACAAAGTTTATATTCAATAATTCATTCTACTGTAAAGCATAGTTTAGGGATTTTTCAAGTTACTCCAGCTATTGATTTTGAAACGAAATCAAGCTTTGAAATACCCTATTCAAAAAGATTTGATCAACCCATTGAACCTAAAATAAAGGTTGATAAAAATTTCAACCCCTTTAACGACAAATCTTCAAAATATCATTCTAAAATTTGGAATAAATCTGAGGTCATTTATAAAGAACTTGGAACTTCCATTTTATTCAATCCTGAATCATTAAGTGAAGTAATTAATGATGAAGATACCAAGATTTTTCAAATTATGAATTCATATTTAGTTACTTCAACAAGAAATTCTCTTATAATTATTGATCAAGAAAGAGCACATCAAAGAATAATTTATGAAAAATTAATGAAAAAAATCACCAATTCAGATATTTCAAGCCAGCAACTGATTTTTCCAGTAAATTTTGTTTTGACTGAAAGCCAAAAATTGATTTTTTTTGAATTAAAAAATACACTTACAGAAATGGGTTTTAGATTAGAAATAGAAGATTCATTGAATCTAAAAATTATTGGAGTCCCAACAATTTGTTCTGATAGCCAAGCATTGAAAATTATTGAGGATTTATTTGATGAATTTGAAAATGACCCCAAAAAAAAATCTTTTAGTAATGGAGATTTAATTGCTATGTCCATTTCTAAGTCTACCTCAATAAAAAAAGGAAATTTCCTTGAGAAAGAGGAACAAAAAAATATTGTAAATAATTTATTTAATTGCAAAGAACAACTATTGTCTCCGTTTCAACAAAAAATATATTATTCAATTACAAAACCAGAATTACAAAATAAATTTTTATAATGTCTAGGATTACTGAAACTGTAAAGCATTTACTAATAATCAATTGTATATTTTTTTTAGCCACATCATTGTATGGTAATAAATTATATGACTTGTTTGCTCTACATTACTTTGATAATTCATTATTTCAAATTTGGCAGCCTATAACGCATATGTTTTTACACGGAAATTTTAGTCATATATTATTTAACATGATTGGTTTGTGGATGTTCGGTTCTCCAATAGAACAAATATGGGGTAGAAATAAATTTATTTTTTTTTATATCTCTTCTGGTCTTGGGGCTGCAGTTTTGCAAATGATTTATAGTTACTATGACTTTAATTCAATTTTTGAAATTTTAATAAATAATGGATTTAATTCAGAAGAAATTTTGAATACAATAAAAACAAGAAGATATAATACTAATTGGTTGAGTTACATTTCAGAGGATCAATTAAATCATCTAAACGAAAGTTTTAATTTATCTATGGTTGGAGCCTCAGGTGCTCTGTACGGAATTTTGGTGGCTTTTGCATTCTTATTTCCTAATATTTCGCTTTTTTTATTATTTATTCCAATTCCAATTAAGGCAAAGTATTTCGTACCTATTTTAATTGCGGGAGATTTATTTTTTGGCGTTTCAAATTCTTTTTCAATTGGTCCTATTGCACATTTTGCTCACGTTGGAGGAGCATTAACTGGTCTAGCTATGATATTATATTGGAAAAAAAATCAATTCAACAAAAACAGATGGGATTTATGAGTAAATATGATAGATTTTTAAGGAATTTTCTTAAGTTAAACATAGCAGAAAAAATAATTTTAGTCAATACAATTTTTTTTGTTCTGCCTTTGGCTGTTTTTATTTTTTTTTATCTGTTTAAAATTCCTAAACTAAACATTTACTATTATTTTGAGTTGTTACCAAATATTCATGATTTATTATTTAGGCCGTGGTCTTTAGTAACTTATGGCTTTATTCATGCAAGTTTTGGTCATTTATTTTGGAATATGATTTTATTTTATTTTTTTTCATCACTTTTTCTAAATTTATTTAAAGAAGATGACTTGCTCGTTCTGTTTTTTATAGGAATTATTGTTGGCGGTTTATTTTTTGTTTTCAGTTACTCTTTTTTTCCTGTATTTGGTGGACTTAATTCTTCTCTAATTGGTTCATCTGCAGGAGTTATTTCGGTTGTAATTTTCATGTGTACCTACTCCCCAAATTCAACCATAAGAATATTTTTTTTTAATGTTAAATTAATTTATGTCGGGATAGCACTAGTGATTTTTGATTTAGCTCAACTACCAATTTCAAATTCAGGAGGACATATAGCACATTTGGGAGGTGCCTTGATAGGCTTTTTTGCTGGTTTTAAGATGAAAAGTGGAGAAAATATTTTTAATTATTTTAAAAAAAATAATTCTCACAANAAATNNACGAGNCAAAAACAAAANATTNATAANAAAAATTTTNNAAATATTAAACANCAAAAAATNGACCANATTNTGGACAANATNANNGAATCNGGNTATGATAGTCTTACCAATGAAGAAAAAAGAACTTTAAATGAAGCAAGTAAGGGTTAAATAATTTAATAATACCAATCAATATGAAATTCATTGAAAAATCCTTAATTGTTTTAAATGTTATGTTTCTAATCACTCAACTTTTTTTGATGGGTACATTTGAAACACCCTTAAGAGTNGATTTTTTCAATTTATTTGTTCCCATAATTATAGTTCTCAATCTATTCTTTTTTTTCTATTGGTTATTTAATTTAAAATGGCCTTTTTTATTATTTGTATTAACTTTCCTAATAGGATATAATGAATGGAATTTATTTTATAAGTTTCCAAATACTTCATTAAGAAAAAGTGGCTCTACGTTTTCTGTTATGAGTTATAATGTNAGACTCTTTAATAAGTACAGATGGATTGATANACCAAATGTTTCAAGTGAAATAGAAAGATTAATAACTGAAGAAAACCCTGATATAGTCTGTTTTCAAGAATATTCAATTTTAAATGCCCCGAAATTAAAAAACTACAAATTTAAATACATTTACCCTAATACATCAAATGGTGGAAAGTCAACNGTCGCAATTTTTTCTAAACTGAAAATTAAAAGTAAAGGTTTTATTGANTTCAACAATTCATCTAATTGTGGAGTTTATNTTGATATCTCATTCCNAAAGCAAGATTTNAGAGTTTANAATCTNCATCTTGANTCNTTTAANCTTGATAAAGTAGACANGNTAACTGATTCAAATTTTTCTAAAAATTTTAAGTTAAAGTTTGATGAAGTTAGCAGAAGACAAATAGAGCAAATTGATTTTTTTAAAAATATTGATAAGTTTAATGATAGCCCATCAATTATTGCTGTTGATTTAAACAACACTCAGTTTTCTGAAACCTACAAGGTTTTGTCTCAAGAAAAAAATGATGCCTTTCACACTGCCGGATCAGGTTTAGGCGATACTTACAATTATTCATTTATCCCGTTAAGAATTGATTTTCTTTTTTCAGATAAAAAATTAAAAATCAATAATTTTAAAGTAATAAGAAAAAGACTGTCAGATCATTATCCAATAATCAGTTACTATGGGTTTGATTAAACTTTTGATCAACCAGATAATTTACTGACTTGGGTCCCATATTAAATATTAAATCTAGTATGCTCAAATTGGGAATAAATTTAAATTTTGACATAAAAACCTGATTATATGTAGGAACATTGTAATAAAAATATTTCTTGATATTCATTAGTTTATTATCATACTTTTCATGTGAAATTTTTCTATTTGAAATTTTAATATTTTTTTTAACACCCAAAATTTTGTTAATGTGTAAGATAATATTAATGTTTAAAGCATATAATAATTTTTCGTTATTAAAAAAAACTTCAAAAAACTCTTCTTCATAAAATTCAAAAAAAGGGGATGATCTATACGCATTTTGAATGGATTTCCAATGTTTAACTTTCCAGTTTTGAGTGTTGTCTATTTTTACATTGTGGTCATGTAAAATTTCATTTTCTTTTTTGTTGTGTCTTATTGGAATAATTAGTTTTTGAGGTCCATTTGCACTCATTATCATACATCTATTTCTAGTTGTTTGCTTTTGATATTTTGCGGATAGATTGAAAATTACATTAGAGTTTACAATATGCCAATAATATATTAATGATGGTAAATAAGATGGAACAAGATGAATCAATTCTTATTTTTTTTCCTTCTTTTTAGTATATAATTTAAACCCTGAAAAATAAAAATCGTAATTAAAAATGGGAGCAAAAAGGAGAATGGTTTTCCCTCTCCTTTTACGGTTGTCATTATTCTATTCCATCGTATTTTCCAGTTTAAAACACCTTTGTTAAAATTATCAACACTGAACCAAATAAAAACAGGTTTTCCAACTATGTGATCTTCAGGCACAAAACCCCAAAACCTACTATCCTCAGAACTATGTCTATTATCTCCCATCATCCAATAATAATTTTGTTTAAATGTATATGATGACGTTTCAATTCCATTTATACTGTATATGTCACCTACTTTTTTTATAGAATTAAATTCGTAATCCTGAATAATTTTTTTATACAAAGGGTAATTTTTATTATTGATGTATATAGTTTTACCTGCTTTTGGAATATAAATAGGACCAAAGTTATCTTCATTCCAATTAAATTTTAGATTATTTGGAAAAAAACTTTCATTATATGATATTTTGTTGTTGGTTTTTCTTGTTATACTATCAAATATATTTTCGTTTCTGATTCTATTAGCTTCACTTAAAGTTAAGTTGACTTGTTTTTTTCTTTCAATTATTTCTTTAATTTCAATATAAGGTTCACTTTGCTTTATTTCTTTTATTATTTTATTTGGAAGACCTTCAAAAGAAGTGACGACCTTAAAGTCTTTTAAGTTTGTAGATATATTACCTAATATATATTTTGAAATTTTTTTATATGAGGTTTGAGTAATATTTTCGATTCTATAGATCCTGTTGAAATCTTTTACTTTAGCATCAATTAACCTTTTGGAAGAAACGCCTTTTGAGTTGTAGATAAAGTGGTTATATTGAACTCTAGCTCTGTCGGGTAAAATATTTAATTTGCCATTTATATAAACTAAGCCATCGATTATTTCGAGACTATCTCCCGGTAAGCCCAAACAACGTTTCACGTAATTTGATTTTTTATCTATTGGCTTTTTTACACCTTTTTCCTTAACAAAAAATTTTCTGACGGTGTCTGCAGGCCAATTAAAAACAACAATTTCGTTTCTCTTAATTTTTTGAAAACCAGGAAGTCTCATATATGGAAGTTGCGGAAAGTTTAGATATGATTTAATTTTAAATATCGGAAGAGTGTCATGCATCATTGGTAATGAAACAGTAGTCATTGGAATTCTAGCTCCATAGTGAAACTTACTCACAAATAAAAAATCCCCTATTAAAAGGGTTTTTTCTAACGACCCAGTAGGTATAATAAAAGGTTGCATTATATAATTGTGTACAACGGTAGCAGCTATAATTGCAAACAACATTGAGTTAATCCAGTCACCAAAAGAGGTTGAGTTTTCTTTGTATTTTGAATCAGAGTATTTGGTTTTTTTTGAATAGTTTAAAATATAAATGTAAAAGCCAAGTGATATAATACTTAAAAAAATACTTAGATTGGATTTTTTCCCAAAACTCCTGATTGTTTCAACCCAAAATACAGGAAACATGATTAGATTGATAACAGGCACAAATAATAAAAATATCCACCATGTGGGTCTTTTAATTATTTTCAATAAAATTATCCCGTTATAAACAGGTAATAGAGCTTCCCAAGATTTTCTTCCTGCCAAAGTATACAATTTCCATGTACCTAAAAAGTGTATTATTTGAATTAAAATAAAGAAAATGAGCCACTGAATAATTGTCATATTTTTTAATTAAAAATCTAAAATATCCTCCATTTTGAAAATCCCCTTTTTATTTTTAATCCATTTGGCAGCAATTATTGATCCTTTTGCAAAAGCATCTCTTGAATGGGCTTCATGTTGAATAATAATTTTATCAAAATCTGATTCAAATGATATATTATGAATACCTATTTTTTTATTTTTTCTTATTGAAGTCATTAATATTCCATTTGAACTTTTATTTGTTGTCCAATTTTTAAATCTATTATTTTTCTTAATTATATCGTTTGCTAAACTCAGTGCTGTTCCACTTGGTGAATCTAACTTATCTTTATGATGTGTTTCCTCGACAGATATTTTATATGGACTATCATACTTATTCATTAAGGTTGCTAAATACTGATTTACTTTAAAAAAAATATTTACACCAAAACTAAAATTAGATGAATAAATAAAAGCAGTTTCTTTTTTCTCACAGTAATTTTTAACTAAATCAAAATCATCCAACCAACCAGTAGTTCCACAAACTACAGGCACTTTGTGGTCAAATGACTTAAGAATATTTTTAACAGCTGCAGATGGGACACTAAAATTGATTGAAACATCAGCTTTTGATAAATCCCCTTCTTGCACTTCTTTGTCAATTATACATACTATTTCTATATTTTCTTGAACAGCTATTTTTTCAATAGTTCTACCCATTTTTCCATAACCAATTATAGCAATTTTCATGTTTAAAATTTTAAATTCAAGTTGATACCAGCCACAGGTATGGAATTTAGTTCTATTTGATCCAAATAAGGTTTAATTGTAAGCTTTGATTCAACATTAAATTGTAATAGATGAGCACCAACATTCGCATCTAAAACATTTAAGAGGTAAGTTCCAACAAACCACAAAATTGATAGGTCTCTATAATTTTTATGAAAATTCATTCCTTCAATAAGCTGGTCATTAAACAATATTTTTCTTGTATATTCATCACTGTAGTCTCCTCTAATTCTTTGTTTATATGCATTTCTATAAGTTTTCATCTCATTTGTTTGGTAAATAAAGTAGTATGCAGAAACTGTCAACCCACCGTAAATAAATGGGATTGTCCAATATCTTTTAGTATAAATTTGTCCAAGACCCGGAATCACTGCAGAATAAAATGCTGCTTTTGATGGTGTTAGTGGATCTTTAATTAGATTCTGTTTTTTTTCAGACCTACTATAACTTTTACCTTCTTTTTGACAATGGACTATATCCATTAAGAAAAGAAATGAAATTAAAAAAAATAATTTGGGTTTCACTTTTTAAATATTTTTTTTAACTTCAAAAATTCCGATTTTGAGTAAAAATATATTTTCAACACTCCTTTATTGTCTCCAGATGAAATAATTTGAACTTTCGACCCAATTAGTTTTGAAATATACTCCTCTTCTTCAATGAAATTCTTTGTAATTTTTAAATTTTTTTTTGGGTTTTTATTTCCTTTTATTTTGCTGACAAGAGTTTCTGTTTTTCTAACACTTAATTCTTTTTTAATTATTTCTTTATATACTTTTAATTGAACATTTTTATCCTCTATATTAATTATACTTCTTCCATGTCCCATCGANAAGAAGCCNTCCCTGATNCCAGTCTGGATAACTGGATCAAGTNTTAATAATCTTATATAATTAGATATTGTGGATCTTTTTTTTCCTAATTTCTTACTTAATTGNTCTTGAGTAAGAGACACTTCATCAATTAATCTTTTGAGGGAAAGAGCTATTTCAATAGGGTCNAGGTCTTTCCTCTGTATATTTTCTACTAAAGCAATTTCTAGCATNTCCTCGTCATTAGAATTTTTNATAAATGAAGGAATAGCTTTTAATCCNATTTTTTTTGATGCTCTNAGTCTCCTCTCNCCAGCTATTAATTGAAATTTATTATCTCCNANTTTTCTTACTGTAATTGGCTGGACTATACCTAGGTTTNTGATTGAATTTGCCAATTCNNTTATATTTTCNTCACTAAAATTACTCCTNGGCTGATAGGGGTTTGTTGTAATTTGNTTTATTGGNATNGCAACAACCCCAACTTTAATTTTTTCTTCTGTCGGGTTAATGTCAACNGAATAGGAGTCAGAATTATTTAAAAGAACAGAAAGTCCTCTTCCTAAAGCAGATTTTTTTTTGGGTTTATTCATTATTTGTTTTTTTTAAAATTTCTTGAGCTAAACTTAAATAATTTTTGGCCCCTTTACTAGTTGAGTCGTATTCAATGATATTTTCCCCATAACTTGGAGCTTCACCTAATCTAACATTTCTTTGAATAATTGTCTTAAAGACCATCTTCCCAAAATGTTTTTTAACTTCTTCCACTACAGTATTTGATAGTCTAAGTCTTAAATCATACATTGTTAGAAGTAATCCCTCAATATCAAGATTTGAATTATGTAATTTTTGAATACTTTTTATAGTATTTAACAGTTTACCTAAACCTTCTAAGGCAAAATATTCACATTGAATTGGAATGATAACTGAATTTGAAGCAGTTAGCGCATTAAGGGTTATTAAACCTAAAGATGGTGGACAGTCTATCAAAATAAAATCAAAATTATTTGATATTTCATCAATAGTTTTTTTCAAAATAAACTCTCTTTTTTTCTTATTCACAAGCTCTATTTCAACAGCTACCAGGTCTATGTGGGAAGGAATTAATTTTAATTTTTTTATTGATGTTTTATAGATAATCTTGTTTATTTCTGTTTTATTGTCAAATAATTCATAAGTGCCAACTTTTTTTTCTGAAGAATCGAAACCTAATCCAGAAGTTGCATTAGCTTGGGGATCTGCATCGATCAATAATACTTTTTTTTCAAGAATAGCAAGCGCAGATGACAGATTTATTGAAGTTGTTGTTTTTCCTACACCACCTTTTTGATTCGCGATTGCAATTATTTTTGCCATAATATTTTTTAAAAATAGTGTTAATTAAAGGGCCAAAAAAGGGAATCTGAAAAGGTTTTTTAACAAAATATTAAATAGTTTGAACAGCATCATTCTACGATAAGAATTATTTCGTTTTCTTTTTTATGCCCGTAGGTTTCACGGGCAAATTTTTCTAGGCTGTCAGTGTCGTTTAAATCTAAAATTAATTTATTGTCTTTTTCAATTTGATCTTCCAAGAATTTTTTTCTTTCTTCTAAATTATTTATTTCTTTATTCAATTCTAGATGTACTAACAATGAATGAGTATCTAAAAAAATCATCCATGTAATAAAAAAAATACTAATTACTATATAGGCAAACAAGTATGGGTTTTTTAATTTTAATATTTTAAAGTTCATTTAATCATTCCTTAATAGAGGTAACAATTTCTTCAGTAATTAATTCTTTGGAGGAGTTTCCCCAAGAATTTAGAATGTAGTTTACTACATCAGAAATTTCNTCATCGTCTAAACCTTGAGATACCATTATTGAATTATACTCCTCCCCATTAACAGTAATGGGTCCCTTAAGACCATACTTTATTGAAGATATAGTTCGATTAATATCTTTTAGAAAATCTGATTTAGCTAATGGAGGATAAATCCCCTTTACACCTTTTCCGTCTTCTAAATGGCATTGGGCACAAAAATCATTGTATATCTCTTTCCCATCTATTAAGCTTTCTTGAATTGGTTTTTTTGAAAATAAATTATAAGAAATGTTTAAAAACAGAACTAAATAAATCATTAAAAAAAATTTCATTTTTTATTAGGTATTATTTTAAGTATTCCTTTTCCTTCAACAGCTATATATAAGTATCCATCAGGTCCTTCTTTAACATTTCTCACTCTTCCTATCGATTCAAGAATTTTTTCTCGTTTTACAACTTTTTCATTTTTTATTTCCAATCTCTCTAAATACTCAAATTTTAGTGAACCAACAAAAAGATTGTTTTTCCATTTTGGATATATATTTGATGTTGAAAATGCCATTCCAGAAGGGGCAATTGAAGGAACCCAATAATACAAGGGTTGTTCCAATCCATCCATAGAAGTTTTATCAGTAATAATAGTTCCACTATAATTAATACCATAGGTAATTATTGGCCACCCATAATTTTTTCCAGGTTTAATGATATTTATTTCATCTCCACCTTTTGGACCATGTTCATTAGTCCATATTTTTTTTGTTTGTTTGTTAAATACCATTCCTTGNGGATTTCTGTGTCCATAACTATAAATCGCTTTTCTAACATTATTTCTACCAATGAATGGATTATCGTTTGGAATACTCCCATCTAAGTTTAATCTGTAAACTTTTCCTCCGTCCCTTGAAATATCTTGTGGGTTAACATCTCTGTTTCCTCTATCTCCTATTGTGAAATAGAGATNGT
Organism: Flavobacteriaceae bacterium; assembly: GCA_002728075.1. Taxonomy (GTDB): domain Bacteria; phylum Bacteroidota; class Bacteroidia; order Flavobacteriales; family Flavobacteriaceae; genus TMED96. The sequence goes on along the minus strand of PBVB01000036.1, from coordinate 4,432 downwards.
TGTTATCATCAAAAACAATTCTTGAACCCCAGTGTTGACCTTTTTTTGTGTTAAAATCTCCTTTGTAGATCATTTNCACATCCTTTAACTCTAAATTTTCCAAAGTTGCTTTGTATAATGCTGTATGTCCACCTTTTGCTTTTCTTTTGCCGTTTTGGGGGAGAAAGGAATATTTTTTCTGTATAGATCTAAGTTTGTTTTTTAATTTTTTTTCTTTTTCGTACAAATTTTTATCATTAGAGATTTCAATTTGTTTTATTTTATTACTTAATTCCAAAATTTGATTCAAGTCATTTTCGTCCTTTATATCTGGATAATAATTTACATCTAAAAAAAGTTGAAATTTCTCAACAGGATCAAATCCTTCTATTAATTCATCTTTAAAAGTTTCTATAAAATCTTTCAGTGTCTCATTAAATACAAATGGATATTCTTTCCTGATTAATTCAATCCCTTTCTGAATGAGTTTATTGTTATTTAAATTTTCATCCGAAATTGAATTTTTTATTAGAGATATCTTGTTGTAAGTGTCGATTTCAGAACTCATAGTGAAATAAATCTCTTTTGTTTTTTTATAGTTTGGTGATAAAGCAACATCTAAAAGACCTCCTTGTCCCCTAACGTATACTGGTGGTAAACCTTTAACCTTTTTTTTAATTCCGTTTTTGATTCTGTATAAAATTCCACTTTTTTCTGTTACCAACAAGTCATTTTCATTGATAAAGCTCATTCCCCATGGGATATCTAAACTGTCAACGATTACTTCATAAGTATAATTTANTTTAGTTGGAGTTGAAATTTTTGGAGTGTTTTCTTGAGCATCACAACTTAGAGCAGTAGTTGTTATTAATGCAATTGTAAAAAGTATCTTATTCAATATTTTTTTTTTAAAATTACAAAAATCTTTGTTTTGAAAATAAATAAAATTTNATTNGTCGGGATGACAGGATTTGAACCTGCGACCCCACGCACCCCATGCGTGTGCGCTACCGAACTGCGCCACATCCCGTGTTAAAATACGATGATCTTTTAANGCTCGAATTCTAAAACTTTTTTNATAATTTAAAAAAAATTAACATATCTACAACATTTTATTTAAATTNAAGATTTTAGTTTTANGATTATGATTGATTGATTATGGAAGAAGAAAATAANNAGCTCGAATTTTACAAAACTATTCTTACAAAGGTTAGTTTTGATCGAATTTTATTTGAAAAAGAATTTAATAAGGCACTTATTGGACTTTCATACAAAGATTCAAATGAATTAAGAAAGTGGAAAAAAAGGTTCCTGTTTGATAAGTTTCAAAGTGATTTAATTAGAAAGTCCTCTTAAGGACTTATTAACTTAATTTTATTTATCAAAATTTCTCCCCTTACTATACTTTGGATTATNGTTTGAAGTGCCTCNATGATTTGAATTTTTAATTGGGTTTTAGGATANATTAAACTTATCTCCCTAGCTGGGGCAGGTTCCTCNAATGGTTTAACATTAACTTTGTTTTCTTTCGAAAGATTTTCAGTATTGAGAAAGGGTAGAAGTGTCATCCAAGGTCCNTCATTTGATAAGTTTATCAATGTTTCAAAACTTCCACTTTTNAGAACATATCTTCCACTTTTTGTATCAAAAGATTTAATCTTTTCTTCATCATTTAAGCCACAGATGGATAATACTTGATTTCTAAAGCAGTGTCCGTCTTCTANNACTAATACNGACTCNGATTCNATATCCTCTAATTTNAGNTTNTTTAATGTTTTTANCCTATGGCTATTCGGAATGTAACCTACAAAAGGTTCATAGTATAAAGGGGTCTCAATAATTGAATCAATTCTCAGTGGAGTTGCAGCAATACCGGCATCTAGAGCCCCATCCTTTAAGTTTTCAATAATATTTTCTGTAGGCATTTCCAAAATATTTAGGACAACTTTTGGATATTTTTTTAANAAGGTTTTTAAAAACATTGGAAGTAANGTCGGCATAATTGTAGGTACAATTCCAAGATTAAATTCTCCNCCTATGAAGCCTTTTTCTTGGGCTATAATGTCTTCCATTCTTTTGGATTCAGATATTATACTTTTAGCTTGTTTTAAAATCTCTTCTCCAACCTTAGTTAGAGTTACCGGCTTTTTAGTCCTNTTAAAAATTTGCACTCCTAATTCNTCTTCGAGTTTTTGAATTTGCATACTNAANGAGGGNTGTGTAACAAAAACTTTTTTGGAAGCGCTTGTAAAATTACCAGTTTCGGCAACTGCGATCATATATTTTAGTTGGGTTAATGTCATATCTAAAAACTATTATAATTATAAATATAATAAGAATTAAATATAATAAAAAAATACTTTTTAAAAAAAAAGAAGCTTACTGTATAAACAATAAGCTTCTCGAGTGTTAACCAATAATTAAATATCTAATAAGGGAGTAACCAAAACAAATCAAAGAAAAAAAACTTGGAAGAAATATCTATAACCAAAAAACTCCCCTACTTCGATATGCAATTTTAATAATTTAAAAATTAAACATTATAAGTTTTATATTGTATTATTTTATTAGCTATTAGATTTACCTATTTTAAAACTTCAATTTTCATTTTAATATTGTTAATTGGTGCTTCTCTTTTGTCTACTGGTTGGGAGTTTATCAAATCAACCACATCCATTCCACAAACTACTTTACCAAAGGGTGTGTATTTTCCGTCAAGATGATATGCACCATTTTTTTTTTGGACTATAAAAAACTCATAAGGAGAAGCTAATTTGTATGGATTGTTGATTTCGCTACTTGGCATTGATACAATTCCTCTATCATGTCTGATGTTATTTTTCGCGTCTACAGGCAGTAAGTATTTTCCTATGAGTTTCCTTTTTTTCGAAGTTTCTATATTATCGGAGTTACCACCCTGAATTATAAAATTTGGTACAACTCTATGAAAATATGTATTATCAAAGTATCCTAATTCTGATAAATAAATAAAATTAGACTTATGATAGGGGGTTTCTTCAAAAAGACTAATTATAATTTCACCAAAAGATGTTGATATTTTTACTTTATTGTAAATATTTTGTTTATTGTAATTATAGAAAAAATCAATTACATTTTTATCAGTTAATATAATTTTAGGTTCTTCAGATAGGAATTTGTTATTCTTTTTCTTCGTAACTTTTTTTTCAAATCCAATTTTTATTTTTTCTTTTTTCTCTCTTCTGTTCCTTTCGCAGCATAATAGAATAGCAGACAAAACTAGAATTATAATTAAATTAATTTTTTGCATATGAAGCTAATGGAGTTTTTAGTTAAGTCACCAAAATTAAATGAAATTCCTTAACCAGGTATTAAATCTCAACTTAAAATGGAACCTCATGGGAGAGAAATGTTCCATACGAAAAAAAATAATTTAAGATTTGTGGCAACGATGTTGTTATTTATCTAATAAAAAAATATTACTTTTTAGTCTTATTAGAAGAGCTATTGAAAAGAACGTTCATCCAAATCAAGTTGCTTTTCCAGGAGGAGAAATAGATAAATATGATAAAAACAGTTGGGATGCGTCATTACGTGAAATGAATGAAGAAATTGGAGTTTAAGAGGATCGGGTTATTTATATAACAAAATCATCGAAAGTTTTCATTCCCTGTAAATAAATTTATTGTATTTCCCTTTATTACGAGAACTATAAAAAGGCCCTTTTGTAATAAATAAAAAGGAGGTTAATTATCTTATAGAAATAAAACTTTCGATGCTTTTGTCGAAAAATTCGATCGGAACATGTAAAATTAAAAATCGAAAAGTTCTAATTTTTGATTTCGATGGTTAAAAAGTCAGGGGAGCTACACCGATGATTCTTTCTGAGGCAAAGTATTTAATTTTATTACTTAAATAATAATATATTTACAAATTGATGAGACTTTTAGAAAAAAATCCTTTTGGAGATTATCTTATAATCAAGAAAATGCTAATCAGATATCTAGGCTATTTAACTCATAGGAGATATAGGGGGTTTAATGAATTAAAAATTGAAGGTTCAAAGGTTTTAAATGGTCTACCTGGTTCGAATGTTCTTTTTGTTTCTAATCATCAAACTTACTTTGCCGATGTGGTTGCCATGCTACATGTCTTTAATGCAAGTCTACATGGGAGAAATGATACAATTAAAAACGTAGGCTATTTATGGAATCCAAAATTAAATATCTATTATATTGCAGCTAGAGAAACAATGAGGTCAGGATTACTCCCTAGGATACTATCCTACGCAGGTTCAATTCCGATTGAAAGGACATGGAGGGAAGGGGGTAAGGATATAAAAAGAGATGTTAATATGTCAGATATAACTAACATTTCAATAGCTCTAAAAGATGGTTGGGTAATTACTTTTCCTCAAGGAACAACAACTCCATTTAAACCATTACGTAAGGGCACAGCACATCTTATTAAAAAA
>PBVB01000035.1 GCA_002728075.1 Flavobacteriaceae bacterium | reverse complement strand
ACGCACGATGCTTTTAGAGCAGAAGCAGAAAGAGTCATTTCTGGTAAAGTAGTTGGTAAATGGAAAATTAGAAAAACAAGCAAGTTGAGTTCAAATAGACCTTAGTGTATAAATACAATTGAATATTTCCAATAAATTTCGCAATAACTTCGTGAATTTTATTAAAGAATTTATAATAAACTACAAAAAAAGTACTCGGAGCGGGACTTGAACCCGCACGGCCACAATGGCCATTGGATTTTAAGTCCAACGTGTCTACCAATTCCACCATCCGAGCTGGACTAAGAGCGAAAGACGGGATTTGAACCCGCGACCCTCACCTTGGCAAGGTGACGCTCTACCACTGAGCTACTTTCGCAAAAGCAAACAAAGTTAAAATTAATTTTTAATTATAGGTCAATATATTTTTATCCTTTGCCCAATTTTTTCTTCAACTTATTTAGAATTAGAAGAGCTTCCAAGGGTTTTAAATTGTCAATATCAATTTTTGAAATTTCTTGTTTTAATTCTTCACCTAAAGGATCCTCAGGTGAAATAAAACTGAGTTGCATTTCCTTTTTTTTATCTGATAAAGATTTTTTTCTGTCTGAAATGTTACGACTTTTCTCTAAAAACTTTAATTTTTGATTTGCTATTTCAATTACTTGCTTTGGAAGGCCAGCCATTTTAGCTACATGAATTCCAAAACTATGTTCACTTCCTTCAGGTTCGAGTTTTCTTAAAAAAAGAATATTATTGTCACTTTCCATTACAGAAACATTAAAATTTTTAATTCGCTCAAATTTATCCTTCATTACATTTAATTCATGATAGTGGGTAGCAAATAATGTTTTTGGTTTGAATGGATGTTCGTGAAGATATTCTGTAATAGCCCATGCTATCGATATACCGTCATAGGTACTTGTACCCCTTCCAATTTCATCCAATAAAATTAAACTTTTGGATGTTAAATTATTTAGTATTGCGGCAGCTTCATTCATCTCAACCATAAACGTTGACTCTCCTTTAGAGATGTTGTCGTTAGCCCCTACACGAGTAAAAATTTTATCAGTAATTCCAATGTTTACTTCTTTAGCTGGCACATAACTTCCGATTTGTGCCATAATAATTATTAGAGCAGTTTGTCTTAAAATAGCAGACTTACCAGACATGTTAGGCCCACTTATCATCATTATCTGTTGTTTAACTTGATCAAGTTCAATATCATTAGGAATAAATATTTCACCATCTTCAAGATTTTGTTCTATGACAGGATGCCTTCCTTGAATTATTTTAATATTATTTGACTCATTAAAAACAGGTTTACAGAAATTAAATTTAGAAGCGGCAATGGCAAAACTTAAAAAACAATCAATTTTCCCAATTAAAATTGAATTTACCATGATACCCTCAAGATGTTCTTGAAGAGAATTTAATAGTTGAGAGTAATAGTTCAGTTCCAATTCTTGTATTTTTTCTTCAGCACCTAATATTTTCGTTTCGTAATTTTTTAAATCCTCATTAATGTATCTTTCTGCGTTTACAAGTGTTTGCTTTCTGACCCATTCATTTGGAACTTTTTCTTTATGAGTATTTCTAACCTCAAAATAATATCCAAAAATGTTGTTGAAGCCAATTTTTAATGAAGGAATATCGTTTTCAAGCAGTTCTTTTTTAAGAATTTTATCAAGCATTGATTTTCCATCTTTTAGAAGTAATCTTAATTCGTCAAGTTCTTTAGAAAAACCGTTTGCGATAAAATTTCCTTTTGAAATTGAAACGGGAACATCTTCTTTAATTGTTTTTTCAATTTTAGAGAAAATGGTGTTACATGTAACTATTTTTTTTCCAGTTTTAACGATTAAATCATTACTGTTTTTTTCAAATATTTTTTTGATATTTTGGATTTCAACTATACTTTTTTTTAAAGAAACCAGCTCTCTTGGGTTGACCTTTAATGTAGCAATCTTAGAGGCTATTCTTTCAATGTCAACAATTTCCTTTAAACGATCAATTAGATTCTCTTTCAAATGCGTATCATCTAATAAAATTTCGACGAAATCATGTCTTAGCTTTAATTTTTGTATCGATTTCAATGGAAAGTTTAACCATTTTTTAAGTACTCTGCTTCCAATTGAAGTTGTTGTAAAATCAATAACTTCGATAAGTGAAACGCCTCCATTTGTTGAATAATTTAACTCTAAATTCCTAGTCGTAAACCTATCTAAGGAAAGATAGCTTTCAGAATTAATCTTCTTAAATGACTTGATGTGTGCTAATTTATTATGTTGGGTCTCCGAGAGATAATGCAAAACAACCCCAGCGGCTATGATTCCTTCTCTATCATCATCTTCGACTCCAAAGCCCTTCAAAGACTTGGTTTCAAAAAGTTCGATTAATGAATCATGACTATTTTCATAATCAAAAACCCAATCTTCCTGAAAAAATGTTGTTAAATCTGACTCAAAATTTGAAAGGAATTCGTTTTTAGAAAGTTTTGAAATAATTATTTCAGCAGGTTCGTATTTTTCAACAATTAATTTAATTTCATTAATTGATCCAGAAAAAAAAGAAAAATCTCCGGTTGAAATATCCATAAATGAAATTCCAGATTTTTTTTTACCAAAGGTTATTGCTGATAGATAATTATTTTTGTTGTGCTCTAATACATCGTCGTTTATTGCTACTCCTGGTGTCACTAATTCCGTAACACCCCTTTTGACAAGTTTTTTTGTGAGTTTTGGATTTTCTAATTGGTCACAAATTGCCACTCTGCAACCAGCTTTCACAAGTTTTGGCAAGTAATTGTTAATAGAATGATAAGGAAATCCAGCAAGTTCAATTTCACTCATGCTTCCTGCACCTTTTTTAGTTAAAATGATACCAAGAATTTTGGATGCCTTAATTGCATCTTTTCCAAAGGTCTCGTAAAAATCCCCAACTCTAAATAAAAGCAATGCATCAGGGTATTTAACCTTGATTTGGTTGTATTGTTTCATCAGTGGTGTTAATTTTACTTCTTTATCCAAACTCATTAAAAAATCAAATAGATACTAATATAATTCATATTTAAGTTTAAAAAACTTATTCTTATCCAAAATGAAAAACAGAAAATTAAAAAATCAGGAATTAAACAGAAAATCTAAAAAAGAATATTTTAAGTCAAAGAAGACACCATTGATTTTTATTCTCGATGACATTAGAAGTGGTCATAATGTGGGTTCCATTTTAAGGACAGCGGATGCATTTTTGTTGTCTAAAGTTTACATATGTGGAATATCTCCTGTCCCACCTCATAAGGAGGTGATGAAAACTGCTTTAGGATCTAATGAATCTGTAGATTGGGAATACAAGGAGAATATATATGAATTAGTCACTAAACTCAAAAACAATAATTGTGATATTTGGTCGATTGAGCAAGCCGAAAAATCTACAGATTTAAAAAATTTCAGTCCTAATAAAAATAGATTAACCGCATTTGTTCTTGGTAATGAGGTTTTTGGAGTTAAACAAAAGATTATCGACATAACGGGTCAAGTTATTGAAATAGGGCAGCAGGGTACTAAGCACTCAATGAATGTCTCTGTAGTTTCAGGAATTTTGTGTTGGGATTTTTATTTAAAAATTAACATCTAAAAAATAAATTTAAAAAACTTAAAAATACAGAATGATTATTTTTAAAATCTGAATTAGTTAAGTCAATATTATGCAATGGAAATTTAGTTTTGGTTTTCCAATTATTGTATTCGGATTTAATTAAATCTAAATATTTCAAGTCAATTTTTTTTTCAAACTTTCTTCCTCTTTTATTAATCTTATCCAAGATAAAATTTGTCTCTTGATTTAAAAGAATTACAACTTCAGGTTTAATAAAAAAACCTGAACAATGATTGAAATCCCTTTGAAATTCAATAAAATCANATGGTGCCATAGTTTTCTTAGCAAAAATTATTGACTTATGGGCCAAGTAATCAAAAATTTGAGGATATTTTTTCCTGGTTTTGTATTCTTTATGCTGCCTCATTCTAAATTCTAAGAAAGATTTTTCTGTTTCAAAGGCATTTTTAGTAGGATTTTTATAAAACTTTTCTAGAACTACGTCATCAAATTCTTCTAATACTAATTCTCCAAATAATGCATCTCGTAATTTTCTTGAAAACTCTGTTTTTCCAACCCCTATTAGCCCTTCCACNGCAATTATTTTTTTTATTTCTGGGATATATATTTTTTCTTCTACTTTTTTTGGAATGACAGAATCCTTAGAATTATCTATTAATGTCGGGATTGATTTTCCATTTCTAGGATCTTTGAAGTNGGAACATATTTCTAGTAAAGGATAAAGTACAAAGTTTCTNNNATGCATATTTTTATGAGGNATAAACAGTTCTTTATCTTTTAGGATTAATTTTTTAAAATAAACTATATCGATATCAATTTTTCTTGATTTTGATTTTCTGTCCGATGATCTGACCCTGCCAAGATATTTTTCAATATCTAATAGTTTTTCAAGTAGAGATTTTGGCTGTAAATCAGTATTTATTTCAACGCATATATTATAAAATGGATTTCCCTTAAAACCCATTGCAGGAGTTTCATAAATCCTTGAAATATTTTTAACCTTAGATATCCTGTAAGATATCAAGCCTACAGCTAGTTGTAAAAATTTCAATCTATCTCCTAGATTACTTCCTATAGATAAATAAATCATTTTTAAAAATTAAATATTTTAAAGTAAGTTTCATTTGATATTAAATAAAAAACTTAATCTTTGCATAAATTTATTACCATAAACGATACAAATTTCAGTTGATTAATGAATTTTTTTAGAAATTTTNTAGCGTCCTTTCTTGGGTCAATANCTGCTTTAATTTTCATAATATCTTTAGTTTTTATTTTAACAGCTGGTATTGCATCTGTAGTTAGCTTTGACAAAAACATACTTCCAGGTGAAATTTCTTCAAACAGTATTTTAAATCTAGATTTAGATAAAGATGTATATGACAATATTCCTGTCACTCAAGAGTTTGAGGAAATTTTAGGAGTTTCTCCAGAGATTATAAAATTTTTAGATTTAATTAATGTAATAGAATTAGCCACTGAAAACAAAGATATTAAGGGGATTAATTTAAAAAGCCAATCTCCAAAAATGGGATGGTCTCAAGCGCTGACAATAAGAAAATCACTTCAAAGGTTTAAAGATGAAGGAAAATTCATTTATACCTATGGTGACTTTTTTTCTCAAAAAGGTTACTACCTAGCATCAGTGTCAGATTCAATTTTTCTAAACCCCATGGGGAATATTGAATTAAGAGGTCTTGGTGCAGAAGTCCTTTATTACAAAGAACTACAGGAAAAATATGGATTTAAAATGGAGGTTATNAGACACGGCAAGTACAAAAGTGCGGTAGAACCATATCTAGATGANAAAATGAGTGAAGCTAACAGAANTCAAATAAGGTCTCTTTTGAATTCTATCTGGGGCGGAATTGCTAACCAAATCAAATTNTCAAGAANNGTCTCNACAGAAAATTTTAATAAANTCGTAGATAATTTAGANGCAACTNTTCCTNTAAATGCTTTTAGAAATAATATTGTAGATGGTATNGTTTCAAAAACTCANTATAANCAAAAGGTAAAGANAAAATTAGGAATTAAACCAGATGNAAAATTAAANAATGTTTCNTATCTGCAAATGAAAAATAGCTTTAAATATAAAAAAGGAACACGGAATCAAATTGCAGTNATTTATGCTCAGGGGCCAATTATATATGGANAGGGAAATGAGAGNAACATTGGNCAAGAACTATTTTCAAAAACAATAAGNNAAATNAAAAATAGTAAAAGAATTAAAGCTGTAGTTCTCAGAATTGACTCTCCTGGNGGTGTGGCTCTCACATCTGAAATAATTTGGGATGAATTAATTGAATTAAAAAAGGAAAAACCCATTGTGGTATCTATGGGAAATGTTGCTGCTTCTGGAGGTTATTATTTATCTACTGTTGCTGACAAAGTTTTTGCTAATAATTTTACAATCACAGGTTCAATTGGTGTTTTTGCTATGGTTCCAAATATTACTGAATTTTCAAAAAGAATTGGAATTAATGCAGAACAAGTAGAAACTAATAAGAATTCCATTTTCTATACACCCTTTGAAAAACCCACAAAAAAATTTCAATCAAACGTAAAAGAAAACATAGAAAATATTTATGAAATGTTTAAAAAACGTGTTTCTGATGGAAGGAATATTTCTATCGATGAAGTTGAAACTCTGGCCCAAGGTAGAGTTTGGTCAGGGGAGCAAGCCTTGAAAAATGGTCTAGTAAGTGAAGAAGGAGACATTAAAGATGCTATCAATGCTGCGGCAGAATTAGNAGATTTGGGAAATGATTTCAACATTACTTCTTTTCCAAAAATTGAACCCGAGATAAACGATATCTTATCTGTATTTATTCCTTTTAATTCATCAATTTCTGAATTTTTAAAAATTTCAGATTTAGATTTAATTATACAATCAATAAAAACCAAAGAAAAAAAACCAATAATTTTTACTAGTCAACCTTTTAACATAGATATAAGATAGCTTTGAATTCAGAAAATAAATTATTAGCACAGAAATTATATTTTTTTCTAGGTTCAATCTTCATTACTGCCTTAGTAGTATCTAATCTTATTTTTCAAAAATTTTTTTCATGGTATCCATTTAATTTTGAAATATTAGGAATAAAACTTTTTGAATTATCTGTGGGAGTCCTTCCATATCCAATTACCTTTCTAATTACCGATATTATTTCTGAAATATTTGGCAAAAAAAAAGCCAACCAAGTGGTTGTTATGGGTATTGTTTCTTCAATTTTTTCAATAGCCCTTCTTCTATTAGGGGATGTTTTGCCAGCAAATAGTTCATCACCAATTGATGATGAAACTTTTAATTTGGTCTTTTCTGCTTCACCTCTAGCGGTTTTAGCTTCAATGTCTGCATATTTGATAGCACAGTTTTTGGACATAAGAATTTATCATTTTTGGAAACAATTAACCAAAGGGAAATACCTATGGCTTAGAAATAATTTCTCGACTTTTTCTTCACAAATAATTGATTCAACAATGGTAATAGCTCTNTTGTGTTTCTTTGACATTTTAGCTTGGGATTTATTTTTGGGTTTAGTTCTTTCAAGCATAATTTTTAAAATNATTGTNGCAATNATTGATACACCTCTTTTATATCTTTTAGTAGGATTAATTAGAAAAAAATTTCNTCTTGGAATNAATGACGAAATTGATATTGATTAAATTCACNTAGTCATATTATTATGAGAATTAATAAATATTTAAGTCAAATCGGGATTTGTTCTAGAAGAGAAGCGGATAAACTCGTTGATTCTGGCAGAATAAAAGTCAATAATGAAATAGCTATTTTAGGAACTAAAATTAAGGAAGGAGACAAAATAACTATTGATAATAANTTAATAAAACCAAAGAAAAAAAAGACAATTTTTATAGCATTTAATAAGCCAAANGGGNTAGTATGTACTACAAATAGATTNATAGAAAAAAATAACATTATAGATTACATTAATTTTCCAGAAAGAATTTTTCCCGTCGGAAGNTTAGATAAGCTCTCTGAAGGTTTGATTTTTCTGACAAATGATGGTTCGCTAGTGAATAAAGTTTTACGCTCAAGAAACAATAAAGAAAAAGAGTATTTAGTTGAGGTTAATAAAAATATTACNACAGATTTTATTAGACAGATGAGTAACGGAATTCCAATCTTGAACACCGTAACTAAGAATTGTAAGTTAATTAAAGTTTCTACTACCACTTTTAAAATAATTCTAACTCAGGGACTCAACAGACAGATAAGAAGAATGTGTGAATTTTTAGGATTTAAAGTTGTCAGTCTTAAAAGAATTAGAATTATGGATATTAATCTTGACGTTGAAACTGGGAAATGGAGACATTTGTCAAGCCGTGAATTAGACTCANTAAATAATTAAATCACTCAATATCAATTTNAACTCTCAAACCTTCATTACTTCTTACATTAAATACTGTTGAATCTTCAAAAATTAAATATTGNCCTTTAATACCTTTTANTTTACCCGAATAATACACGGANTTTTTTAGGTTTAGACTGTTAATTTTATCTGGATATTTGATAACGGGGAAATTAATTTCTTNATAAATTCTTGGTTGAAGNGAATAANCNTTAAANTNTTCTTNAATNTTNTTATCNACAAATTCTTCAGCTTCANTAAAGTTAAGACTTTGGTCAGATACTGATGAAAGCATTTTTCTCCAATTAGTTTTATCAGAAAAACTTTTCTTAAGTATCACTTCACAAGTACCTGCTAGATACCTGTTTGGGAATTCAAATATTGCCAAAGCTCTGTCTGCTCCTTGATCAATCCACCTGGTGATTAATTGAGACTTTCTAGTAACACCCACTTTAATATGACTTGAAATTGCAAAATAAACAATGTGAGGTTGCAGTTGAATTTTTTTTTCATATTCCAAATTTCTATCCTCAATACCCAAATGGGCTTTACTTAATTCAGGTTTCATTATCCATTCTCCTGCAAGTGGTGTGTTAAAAAAACATTTTTTACAAAAACCTTGTCTAAAAATTTCTACTTCTTCGTGACAAGAAAGGCACTGATATCCGATAAATTTTAAACTTATTTTCTTTTCAAGGCATTGATTGAAGTTTATTACGTGTTCTTTAAAGTCTAAATAGTATTTGACTTCATTGTCAATTTCGGTATACATTTTCTTTAAAACCCCAGAAAACATTAATAACTTATTTTATTTTTGTTTAAATATATAATAAATATGCCTTTTCCATTATTTAATTCAATTGCCAGTTGGTTCTTAAAAAAAAGAATCCATCAAATTGAGTTGTTTTTAAAATATCCTGTTGAAGTCCAACAAGAGGTTTTAATGGATTTAATTAGTTTTGCGAAAAATACTAAAATTGGATATCAATATGATTTTAATTCAATTAACAACTATACCGAGTTTAAAGAAAGAGTTCCAATTAGGTCTTACGAAGAAATAGCAGAGGACATTAATAAAAGTAGAGAAGGAGAAGATAATTTATTTTGGCCGACCAAGATTAAATGGTACGCAAAGTCAAGTGGAACAACAGATTCTAGAAGTAAATTTATTCCTGTTAGTACAGAAGCGCTTGAAGATTGTCATTATAAGGCAGGAAAAGACATGCTGTCTCTGTATATTAATAATAATACTAATACACAGCTCTTTACAGGAAAGTGTCTAAGGCTTGGTGGAAGCCAAGAATTACATCAAAACCAACAAAACTATTTTGGCGATTTATCCTCTATAATAATTGATAACATGCCTTTATGGGCTGAAATTAATAGTACACCAAGTATGAAGGTTTCCTTAATGTCTGATTGGGATAGTAAAATAAAAGCAATTTTGAATGAATGTCTTTCCGAAAATGTTACTAGTTTGGTTGGTGTCCCTTCATGGATGTTAGTTCTTCTCAATCAAGGATTATCAAAGATGAATAAATCTGATATATTCGAAATATGGCCTAATGTAGAAGTCTATTTTCACGGAGGGGTTAGTTTTAGACCTTATAAAAACCAATACAATCAGATATTTTCATCTAGTCCAATTCATTACTATGAGATTTATAATGCATCGGAAGGGTTTTTTGCAATCCAAGATTTGAATGATTCAGATCAGCTTTTACTTATGTTGGACTATGGCATTTTTTATGAATTTATACCCATTGGTGAAAATCTAGATTCAATAGTTGATATTCAAAATGTAAAATTATTCGTTGAATATGAAATGGTAATTACAACTAACGGAGGATTATGGAGGTATAGGATTGGAGATGTAGTTAGATTTACTTCTCTATCTCCATTTAGAATCCAGATTACTGGTAGAACCAAACATTTCATTAACGCGTTCGGGGAAGAGGTAGTAATTGAAAACACAGATAAAGCCATAGAAGAAGCTTCATTACAAACTGGAGTTAGGATTGTAGATTATACTGTAGCTCCAATATATATGACCAAGAACAATTCAAAGGGCTCTCATCAGTGGTTGATTGAATTTAAGGATACGCCAAGCAATTTAGATAAATTTGGCAAAATGCTTGATCAAAAATTAAGAGAACTCAACTCAGATTATGATGCAAAAAGGTACATGGACATAACAATGAGCAGCCCGAAAATCAGCGTAGCCCAGAAGGGTTTATTTGATAAATGGCTTAGAAATTATAAGAAGATAGGAGGTCAGCACAAAATTCAAAGACTATCNAATGATAGNAANTTTATTGAAANCCTTTTAAGCTTAGAGCTNTAAGAAACAGCTTTCAAATCTGGGAATGTTGTTTTTTTAAGTTGAGAGTGGGCGTAAGATTTCGTTACCTTTAAAAATTTAGTTTCAGAACCTGGCAGTTCGAACATGGCATTGTTTAAAATTAATTCGCAAAGAGACCTTAAACCCCTNGCACCTAGATTAAAGGANAGGGCATTTTCAACTATATAATCTAAAGCTNCTGGAGTAAANTCTANTTTTATTCCATCAATNTCAAATAATTTTATGTATTGTTTGGTAATTGCGTTTTTAGGTTCTGTCAAAATAGACCTAAGGGTGTTTTTGTTCAAAGGATGCATATGTGTGATTACCGGAAGGCGACCGATAATTTCTGGAATTAAACCGAATGAACGTACATCTTTTGGATTAATTTGTTCAAGCAAATTAGAAAAATCAACTTTATCAATTCTCTTTTTGGACTTAAATCCAATTGATTTCAAATTCAATCTCTTATTTATTTCTCTCTCAATCCCGTCAAAAGCCCCACCTGCAATAAACAATATGTTTGATGTGTCGACTTCTATAAATTTTTGATCTGGATGCTTCCTACCACCCTTTGGAGGAACGTTAACTAAGGTTCCTTCTAGCAATTTTAAAAGTGCTTGTTGTACCCCTTCTCCAGATACGTCTCTAGTGATAGAAGGATTATCACTTTTTCTCGCAATTTTATCAATTTCGTCAATAAAAACAATTCCTTTTTGAGCACTTTCAACATCGTAATCTGCGGCTTGCAAAAGTCTTGTTAAAATACTTTCCACATCCTCTCCTACGTAACCTGCCTCAGTTAATATTGTTGCATCTACAATTGCAAGAGGCAACTTCAACATTTTTGATATTGTTTGTGCAAGTAGAGTCTTTCCTGTTCCCGTTTCACCTACTATCAACACATTACTTTTCTGTATTTCTATAGAATCATCAACATCTTTATTTATTATTCTCTTATAGTGATTATAAACCGCTACTGACAAAACTTTCTTAGCATAGTTTTGTCCGATTACATATTGATCTAAATAGGATTTNATTTTAACTGGAGACTCTAAATTGAATGAAGGCTTTTTGTCTTCTTCATTTTTACTTTCATTTAGAATAATTCCATTGGCCTGCTCAACACATTGGTTGCATATGTGTGCATCAAGACCAGCAATTAATACTTCTGTTTGAGTTTTTATTCTTCCACAAAAAGAGCATGAAAGTTCTTCNCCCATAATGTTATTTTTTTAAAACTTCNTCAACCATTCCATATGATTTGGCCTCTTCGGATTTCATCCAATAGTCTCTATCACTGTCTTTATTTACTTTTTCAATTTTTTGACCACTGTGTTTGGCAATTATTTGATAAAGTTCATCTTTAAGTTTCAGAATTTCCCGAGCTGTTATTTCAATATCAGAGGCTTGTCCTTGCGCTCCTCCGAGAGGTTGATGTATCATTACACGTGCGTGAGGAAGGGCTGACCTCTTTCCAGATGCACCGGCGCATAAAAGTACTGCTCCCATGGACGCAGCCACACCTGTGCAAATTGTTGCCACATCAGGAGAAATATATTGCATTGTATCATAAATCCCTAAACCTGCATAAACACCNCCACCTGGCGAATTAATATACAACTGAATATCTCTTTTCGAATCCACACTTTGTAAAAACAAGAGTTGTGCCTGAATTATATTTGCAACTTGGTCATTAATTGCAGTTCCCAAAAACATTACTCTATCCATCATTAATCTAGAAAAAACATCCATTTGTGCGACATTTAGTTGTCTTTCCTCAATAATATATGGAGTCATACTACTAACTATTTGATCATAATACATTGAATTTATACCATGTTTNTTTGTAGCAAATTTTTTAAATTCCTTTTTATAGTCCATAATTAATAATATTAACTAAAATTAAACATTTTTATTGTGTGGTTGGATAAGCGATTTTAATAAANGAATCATAGCTTAATTTTTTGCTTTTAAACTTTACATTTTCTTTGAAAAACTTAAGTAATTTCCCAGTTTTAACTTGTTCGATAATTCTTTTTCTTTCCTCTTCGTTTCTTAGAATCCTCTCAACCATTTGTTCAATCTCTTGATTATTATCTTTTTTANTTATTTGCCCAAACTGNCNTAAAAAAATCTTTTTGGCAAATTCNTTAATTTCCTTTTCCTCAACTTTTAAATTATTATGATTAATAATTTCTTCTTCAATCAATTGATATCTTAAACCCTTTTGAGATTTTTCAAATTGTTCTGTCGCATTTTCAAGGGAAATTTCTTTTTCGTCCCTTTTTTGCAGCCATTTAATTAGAAACTTTCTAGGGAGATCAAATTTCACTTCTTCAATTAGTTTTTTTGTAACATCATCTAAAAACTTTTGATCAGATTGTTGATCATATTGAGATTCGATTGACTTTTTAATTTCATTTTTAAATTGAGTTGAAGTTTTAATTGATTTATCAGGATATATTTTTTTAAAAAAAGATTCTTCTAAACTAGCATTAATTCTTTTTCGTATAGATAATAGTTTAGCATCAACATTAATTTTAGATTTTTTTATTTCCTCTATCGGTTTATTTGATATATCTACTAATAGGGTTTCATCTTTAAAAAACTCTCTTAGTTCAAATGTAAAAGTTTCGTCTAAATTCAATTTTCGTACTAAATCAATTATTTTTTTTGTTTTTAATTGANTCAGTTTTAAGGTCATTTTTTTATTGATATTTTCTTCTTTNGATGAAAATTCAAANATTAACTCAGAAGTATCAGATATTTTTTTTTCGTCTTTTAATTCCCCATATTGTTGTTGGAGATAAGTAATCCTTTCTTCAATAATCTTGTTTTCAACATTTATTTTGTGGTAAATTGCAGGATTTTTAAAATTGAAATTAATTTTTATGTCGGGACTTAAACCAATTTCAAATTNNAAATTAAAAACATCTNCGTNCCAATCAAATTTTTCTTCTAATATTGGGATTGGATTTCCCAAAATTTTCAAATTTTTATCAATTATATATTTATTAAGAGAATCGCTTAAAATTTTGTTGGTTTCTTCAACAATTATTGCCTTTTCGTATTTTTTTTTTATAAGAGATAATGGAACGTGCCCTTTTCTAAAACCTGGAAGATTAATCTTTGATTTATAATCTTTAATAATTTTNTCAACTTTANTTTCATAATCTTTTTTTTCAATTNAAATAGANATTNTTGANTTTAATTTATCTGTTTTTTTAAGATCAATTTTCATACNAAATAGTTAGCCCGCAAAATTAGTGTTTTAAATTTTGTTTACAAATGCATTTTCTAATTTCAAATAAATTTTAATAAATATCATTTCAAATAGATTTTTTTCCAAATTAATACTACATTTGCGGTCTGAATTAATAATCGATTGTCGTGAACAATCAG
>PBVB01000034.1 GCA_002728075.1 Flavobacteriaceae bacterium | reverse complement strand
TAAAGGAGAATCAGACCCCACTCCGGAAGAGAAACTTCTCAGAGCCATCTTTGGAGATAAAGCAGGTGATGTTAAGGATGCTTCTTTAAAAGCTCCACCTTCTTTAAGAGGAATAGTAATTGACAAAAAACTTTTCACTCGATCAATTAAGGACAAGCGAAAAAGGAACCAAGACAAAATTGAACTTGATGAACTAGAGAAAAAATATGACAAAAAATTTAGCGATTTACACGCTATTATGGTTGAGAAACTTTTTACAATAGTTAATGGAAAAACTTCTCAAGGTGTTCAAAATGACCTAGGTGAGGAAGTTTTACCAAAGGGAAAAAAATATAGTCTTAAACTTTTAAACAAAGTAGATGATTTCACGCATTTAACTAAAGGGGTTTGGACGACCTCTTCAGAAACAAACAGATTGGTAGCTGATCTTATTCACAATTACAAGATTAAAGAAAATGATCTTCAAGGTTCATTAAGAAGAGAAAAGTTTACTATAAGCGTTGGAGATGAGTTACCTGCTGGAATCAAAAAACTAGCTAAAGTATATATAGCTAAAAAAAGAAAATTGAAAGTTGGTGATAAAATGGCTGGTCGTCATGGTAACAAAGGGATTGTGGCAAGAATCGTTAGGCAAGAAGATATGCCCTTTTTGGAAGACGGTACACCTGTTGATATTGTGTTAAATCCACTTGGGGTTCCGTCAAGAATGAATATTGGTCAAATATATGAGACCGTTCTTGGTTGGGCTGGTCAAAAACTTAATGAAAAATTTGCTACACCAATTTTTGACGGTGCTAGCTCAGATGAAATAAACGAGATAATTGAAAGAGCTGGAATCCCCAAATATGGCCACACATATCTTTATGACGGTGGTACAGGAGAAAGGTTTGACCAACCAGCTACAGTAGGAGTAATATACATGTTAAAGTTAGGTCATATGGTCGACGATAAAATGCACTCTAGATCTATAGGACCCTATTCACTAATTACTCAACAACCCCTCGGAGGAAAAGCTCAGTTTGGAGGTCAAAGATTTGGTGAGATGGAGGTTTGGGCTCTCGAAGCTTACGGTGCTTCAAGTACTTTACAAGAAATTTTAACTGTTAAATCAGATGACGTTTTAGGGAGAGCCAAAACCTATGAGTCTATTGTAAAGGGAGAATCATTACCTGACCCCGGGTTACCAGAATCATTTAATGTTTTAATGCATGAATTGAAGGGTTTGGGACTTGATATTAGACTAGAAGAATAAATAATAATTTTATAAAAAAGTTCATGAAAAGAGATAACGAAAATTTAACACAAAAAAAGTTTGACAAGATTTCAATAGGATTATCATCTCCCGAGGTTATTCTAAATCACTCTCGAGGTGAAGTACTTAAACCTGAAACAATTAATTATCGTACACATAAGCCTGAAAGGGACGGCTTATTCTGCGAAAGAATATTTGGACCAGTAAAAGATTTTGAATGCGCATGTGGGAANTATAAAAGAATTCGTTACAAAGGAATCATTTGTGATAGATGTGGAGTGGAAGTTACAGAAAAAAAAGTAAGAAGAGATAGAGTAGGTCACATCAACTTAGTTGTCCCAGTAGCTCACATATGGTATTTTAGATCATTACCTAATAAAATTGGCTACCTTTTGGGCCTTGCTTCTAAAAAACTTGACATGATTATTTATTATGAAAGATATGTTGTAATTCAGCCAGGTGAAGCTGTTAATGATGATGGTGAAAAGCTTAAAAAAATGGAATTCTTAACTGAAGAAGAATACTTAAATGTGAGAGAAAGACTATCTGAAGATAATCAATATCTCGAGGATAGTGACCCGAAAAAGTTTATAGCAAAAATGGGTGCTGAATGCTTGATTGAACTTCTTTCTAGGATTGATCTAGAAAGTTTGTCATATGAATTGAGACATAAAGCTAANAANGAGACATCTAAACAAAGAAAGACNGAAGCTTTAAAAAGGTTACAAGTAGTTGAAGCATTTAGAGATGCAGATACAAGGAAGGAAAATAGACCTGAATGGATGATTATGAAAGTTATACCAGTTATTCCTCCAGAATTAAGACCTCTTGTTCCTCTTGATGGTGGTAGATTTGCCACATCAGACTTAAATGATTTATATAGAAGGGTAATAATAAGAAATAATAGACTTAAAAGACTAGTCGAAATTAAAGCCCCTGAAGTAATATTGAGGAATGAAAAAAGAATGCTTCAAGAATCGGTGGACTCTTTGTTTGATAACACGAGAAAGTCATCTGCAGTTAAAACTGATTCCAATAGACCTTTAAAATCCTTGTCTGATTCACTAAAAGGAAAGCAGGGAAGATTTAGACAAAACTTATTAGGAAAAAGGGTAGACTATTCAGCTCGTTCGGTTATTGTTGTTGGTCCAGAGCTAAAATTATATGAATGTGGTTTACCAAAGGATATGGCAGCTGAATTATATAAACCATTTATAACTAGAAAACTCATAGAAAGAGGTATTGTAAAAACTGTTAAATCAGCAAAAAAGATTATTGATCGAAAGGAGCCAGTAGTTTGGGATATTTTAGAAAATGTATTAAAAGGCCATCCTGTTTTNTTAAATAGAGCACCGACCCTTCATAGGCTTGGTATACAGGCTTTTCAACCTAAATTAATTGAAGGTAAAGCTATTCAACTTCACCCNCTTGTATGTACTGCTTTTAATGCAGATTTTGATGGTGACCAAATGGCAGTTCACCTCCCCTTAGGCCCTGAGGCGATTCTTGAATCACAGNTGTTGATGCTTGCCTCCCATAATATTTTAAATCCTGCTAATGGTTCACCAGTTACTGTTCCNTCTCAAGATATGGTTTTGGGACTATATTANATGACTAAAGCAAGAAAATCNACAAAAGAACATCCAGTTTTAGGNGANGGTCTTACTTTTTATTCTGTTGACGAAGTTCACATTGCATANAATGAAAAAAAGGTTGATTTAAATGCNATNATAAANATAAAGGTNGAAAATCCAANAATANATANTACTAAGAAATCTTCAATTATTGAGTCTACAGTTGGAAGGGTTCTTTTTAATGAGGTAGTTCCAAAAAATGCTGGCTTTTTCAATGAAGTTTTAACAAAGAAAAACTTGAGAGATATTATTGGAAAAATATTAAAGGAAACTAGTGTTCCAGAAACAGCAGATTTTTTAGACAAAATTAAAAATATGGGATATGGATTCGCTTTTAAAGGAGGACTATCTTTCAGTTTAGGTGATATAATTATTCCTTCTGAAAAAGTTTCNNTAATTGATGAGGCAAATGGAAAAGTAGACAATGTTTTAGAAAANTATAATATGGGTTTAATCACTAATAATGAAAGATATAATCAGATTATTGATGTTTGGACTTCTACAAATTCTCACTTAACAAGTCTCGCTATGAAAAAAATTAGCGAAGACCAACAAGGTTTTAATTCAGTATACATGATGTTAGATTCAGGTGCAAGAGGTTCNAAAGAGCAAATTCGNCAATTAACTGGAATGAGAGGCCTTATGGCAAAACCTAAAAAATCAACTGCAGGTGGAGGAGAAATAATAGAAAACCCAATTCTTTCAAATTTTAAAGAAGGCCTTTCAATATTAGAATATTTTATTTCAACTCACGGTGCTAGAAAGGGTNTAGCTGACACGGCTTTAAAAACCGCAGATGCAGGGTATTTAACTAGACGTTTGGTGGATGTTTCTCAAGATGTCATAATTAATGGTGTTGACTGTGGAACTTTAAGAGGAATCGAAGTTAAATCATTAAAGAAAAATGANGAAATTGTCGAACCTCTATCAGACAGGATTCGCGGAAGAGTTGCACTTGAAGATATAATTAATCCTTTAGATCAAACAATTTTAGTCAAAGCGACAGAAGAAATAAGTGATTCAGTTGCTGATTTAATAGATACTTTATCAATAGAATCAGTAGAAGTAAGGTCACCGTTAACTTGTGAAGCTAAACGAGGCATCTGTTCATCCTGCTATGGACGTAATTTAGCAACTGGAAAAATGGTTCAAAAAGGAGAAGCTGTTGGTGTAGTTGCTGCTCAGTCTATCGGGGAGCCTGGAACTCAATTAACGCTTAGAACTTTTCATGTCGGTGGTGTTGCTGGAAATATTTCAGAGGAAAGTCAGTTGCTTTCAAAGCATAACGGAATTGCTAAGATAGATGATTTAAAAGTCGTAAAATCAGTTGATAATGAAGGTAAATCTTCAAATATTGTAATTTCCAGAACTACAGAAGTTCATATTCTTGATCATGATTCTAAAAATATTCTGAGTTCTAATGTTGTTCCGTATGGGTCAAGTTTAAATATTAAAAATGGTGCCAGAATTAAAAAAGACGATCTAATATGTTCTTGGGATCCATTTAATGGAGTGATTGTATCTGAATTTTCTGGTAAGATATTTTATGAAAATATNGAGCCGGGTACAACATATCAAGTTGAAATAGATGAGCAAACAGGATTTCAAGAAAAAGTAATTTCAGAATCCAGGAATAAAAAACTTATTCCAACTCTTTTAATATTAGATAAAAAAGGTAACACTTTAAGGTCATATAATTTACCTGTTGGAGCTCATTTAATGGTTGATCATAACGATGATATATCAGAGGGTAAAATATTGGTAAAAATACCAAGGAAATCAGCTAAATCAGGTGATATCACTGGAGGGCTTCCAAGGGTTACTGAGCTTTTTGAAGCTAGAAACCCCTCTAATCCTGCTGTTGTGTCTGAAATTGATGGTATTGTTTCATTTGGTAAGATTAAAAGAGGTAACAGGGAAATTATAATTAAATCTAAATTTGGTGATGTTAAAAAATATTTAATTAAACTATCAAATCAAATTTTAGTTCAAGAAAACGATTTTGTAAAGGCTGGTATGTCATTATCTGATGGTTCAATAACACCAACTGATATTTTAAAAATTAAAGGGCCATCTGCTGTTCAACAGTATTTGGTTAACGAAGTTCAAGAAGTCTATAGATTACAAGGTGTAAAGATTAACGATAAACATTTCGAAGTCGTCGTAAGACAGATGATGAGAAAAGTTAAAATTAATGATCCTGGAGATACTTTATTCTTAGAAGATCAATTGATTCATAAAGACGATTTCATTGAAGAAAATGATTCATTATTTGGTAAAAAAATAGTTGAAGAGGTTGGTGATTCAGAAAATCTTAAGCAAGGACAAATGATATCCTCTCGTAAATTAAGAGATGAGAATTCATTATTGAAAAGAGAAGGAAAAAATATTGTAATTGCTAGAGATGCTAATCCAGCAACAGCTACACCAGAGCTCCAGGGAATTACAAGAGCTTCTTTACAAACTAAATCATTTATATCAGCAGCTTCTTTCCAAGAAACGACAAAAGTTTTAAATGAAGCAGCTGTTAATGGAAAAGAAGATAATTTGGGTGGTCTAAAGGAGAATGTTATAGTCGGACATAAAATCCCAGCTGGAACCGGATTACGTGAATATAATAATGTTATCGTTGGGTCNAAGGATGAATATACCAGTTTGCTTGTNANTAAGGAAGAGGAAGAGGAAAAGGAAGAGAAGTATAAAATTTAAATTTTATGNNTAAGGAGTCANATAANAAAAAAATTGATATAGAATTAGATAACAATACAATTGATGGNGTATATAGNAATCTNGTNGTTATTAATCATTCTTCANNTGAATTTATNTTNGACTTTNTAATAATAACNCCTGGTGCTCCTAAAGCAAAAGTTAAGTCGAGGGTTATTTTAACTCCTGAGCATGCAAAAAGATTAAATTTTGCTTTGAACGAAAATATATTAAGATTTGAGCAGTCTTCAGGAGAAATAAAAATTAAAGAAAATAAAAATATACCAATAAACTTTGGCCCCAAAGGGGAGGCCTAAATTTCTTTTAGTGAATTGATGTTTTCTTTTGGAGTTTCTGATTTAAAAATAAAGTTACCAGCCACAAGAACATCCGTTCCATTTTCAACAAGTTTGCCTGCGTTTAAAATATTAACTCCTCCATCGACTTGTATTTTACATTTTGAATTTTTGGCGAGGATCATTTTCTTTAGTTTTTTTACTTTGCTAAATGAATTTTCAATAAACTTCTGACCACCAAATCCAGGATTAACACTCATTAAACAGACTAAATCTAGATCTGTTATAATTTCACTTAAATTATTAACGTCTGTGTGAGGATTAATTGCTACACCTGCCATTACTCCATTTGATTTAATATGATGTATTGTTCTATGAAGATGTTTACTTGCTTCTAGATGAACAGTCAAAACTTTTGTATTATATTTTAAGAAGTTTTCAATATATCTTTCTGGCTTTGATATCATTAAGTGAATATCTAAAGGCTTTTTTGAAAGAGAATTGATAAAATCAATTACCGGCAAACCAAAAGATATATTTGGAACAAAATGACCATCCATAACGTCTATATGTATCCAATCTGCTTTACTATTATTCAGCATTGAAATGTCATTTGATAAATTTCCAAAATCTGCAGATAAAATTGAAGGTGCAACAATATTAGACATCCCTAAAAATAAAATTAACCAAGATAAGTTTTTAGTATTTTGCTTCTAGATGTGTGTTTAAGTCTCCTTATAGCTTTTTCTTTGATTTGCCTCACTCTCTCTCTTGTAAGGTCAAAAGTTTCTCCGATTTCTTCTAAAGTCATTGCATGTTGTTCTCCTAGGCCAAAATAGAGCCTAACCACATCTGCTTCTCTAGGGGTAAGGGTATCTAGGGCTCGTTCAATTTCTGTTTTAAGTGATTCATGCAATAAAGATCGATCTGGATTTGGAGATTCACCACTATTTAGAACGTCATAAAGGTTAGAGTCTTCTCCTTCAACCAAAGGGGCGTCCATTGAGACGTGTCTACCAGAATTTTTAAGTGATTCTTTTACATCATTAACTGTCATGTCTAATTCCTTGGCAATTTCTTCAGCAGATGGCTCTCTTTCGTGAGCTTGTTCTAAAAAAGCGAATGTTTTGTTAATTTTATTTATAGATCCAATTTTATTTAACGGAAGTCTAACAATTCTTGATTGTTCTGCAAGTGCTTGGAGAATAGATTGTCTTATCCACCAAACGGCATATGAAATGAATTTAAAACCCCTAGTTTCATCAAATCTTTTTGCTGCTTTTATCAATCCTAAATTACCTTCATTTATAAGATCTGGCAAAGTCAAACCTTGATTCTGATATTGTTTAGCTACAGAGACAACAAATCTCAAGTTAGCTTTGGTTAAAACTTCAAGTGCAACTTGATCCCCTTTTTTAATTCTCTGAGCTAGTTCCACTTCTTGCTCAGCAGTAATTAAGTCAACTTTTCCTATTTCTTGGAGATACTTATCTAATGAAGCAGTTTCCCTGTTTGTTACTTGTTTTGTNATTTTTAATTGTCTCATAAANTCATTGTTNTATTAGTATTACGAAAAAAAAACTATTTTGTTTCAAATTTAAAATCATTTTATTCACCTAATTTTTTCTTTCTGGTCNTGGAAGAAGAGCTTTTCTTGAAACTTTTTGCTTTTTAGTTTTTGGATCAATTCCAAAATACTTTACATCAAACTTATCTCCCAAATTAACTTGATCTGTAACCTTATCGATTCTATCCCAAGAAATTTCGGATATGTGTAATAAAACTTCATTGCCTGGAACGAATTCAACAACTGCTCCAAAATCAAGAATTTTCACAACTTCAACATTATATATTTTTCCAGTTTCTGGTTTGAAAGTAATATTATCTATTTTTTTTATGGCAGCGTCAATTTTTTCTTGATCAACACCTAAAATTTCGATAATACCTTGTTCTCCGTCTTCTTCAATTACTATTGTTGTTTCTGTCTCTTTTTGCATTTCTTGAATTACTTTACCTCCAGGTCCTATAACAGCACCAATAAATTCATTAGGAATTTTCAAAGTAACCATCTTAGGGGCGTGTGCTTTTACAGACTTATTATATTCGCTTATTGTTTTATTCATATTTTTTAAAATATGAAGGCGTCCTTCCTTAGCTTGATTTAAAGCTTTAACTAATATATCATATGATAAACCTTTTATTTTTATATCCATCTGACAGGCTGTGATTCCGTTTGTGGTCCCAGTAACTTTAAAATCCATGTCTCCAAGATGGTCCTCATCTCCCAGAATATCACTAAGAACTGCAAATCTTTTTCCATCAGAAATTAGTCCCATGGCAATCCCTGATACAGCTCTTTTTATTTTTATACCAGCATCCATTAAAGCCATCGTACCAGAACAGACAGTAGCCATAGATGATGACCCATTTGATTCTAAAATTTCACTTACTACCCTTACTGTATAAGGACAATCGCTTGGTATCATGTTTTTGAGTGCTCTTTGTGCTAAATTTCCGTGACCTACTTCTCTCCTAGAGGTTCCTCTTAATGGTCTTGCTTCACCTGTTGAAAAAGGAGGGAAATTATAATGAAGATAGAATCTTTCTTCCCCTTCAAAAGAGGGCATATCAATTTGATTAGCTTCTCTTGAGGTCCCAAGTGTAACGGTTGCTAAGGCCTGGGTTTCACCTCGAGAAAAAATTGATGAACCATGAGTAGATGGCAGATAATCTACTTCACACCATATTGGTCTAATTTGATCGGTTAATCTACCATCCAGTCTCAAACCCTCGCTTAAAACTAATTCTCGTACAGCTTCCTTTTGGACTTTTGAAAAATATTTTTTAATCAAATTAATCTTTTCATCATCATCATCAGCATCATCTTCTGAGTTTGAAATATTTTCAATTATTTCATCTTTTAAATCGTTAAATGATTTTGATCTTTCTTCTTTTTTTGTTCCTTTTTTGGCTATCTCGTAACATTTTTTGTAAGCCAGTTTAAGAACTTGCTTGTAAAGATCATCATCATTTTCTTCTAGATCATATTCACGTATTTGTTTTTTACCAACTTTTTCAGAAAGCTTATCTTGNGCATTTATTTGATTTTTAATAGCATCATGGGCAATTTTTATTGCATCAATCATTTCATTTTCAGAACATTCTTTCATTTCTCCTTCCACCATCATTACAGACTCTTTTGACGCACCAACTACCATATCTATATCAGATTCTATCAATTGATCCCTACTCGGATTTATTATAAATTCTCCATCAATTCTACCTACTCTAACTTCTGATATTGGACATTCAATGGGTATATCACTTAACTGAATTGCTGTTGAAGCTGCAAGTCCGGCCAGAGCATCTGGCATGACCTCAGGATCATTCGACATAAGTTGTATCATGATTTGNACTTCATTGTGATAATCTGAGGGAAACAAAGGTCTAAGAACTCTGTCAACTAACCTCATAGTTAAAATTTCTCCGTCACTTGGTCTAGCCTCTCTTTTGAAAAACCCCCCTGGATATCTTCCTGCGGACGCAAATTTTTCNCTGTAATCAACCGTTAAAGGCAAAAAATCAACTTGTGCTGAATTATAATTTGATACCACTGTGCAGAGTAACATACANTTACCCNTCTTTACTACAACAGAACCATGAGCNTGTTTAGCTAGTTTTCCAGTTTCTAAAATTATTTTTCTTCCATCTTCNAGATGGATTTCNTCTGTAAATGTTTTTGGAATCATAATCTTTCATTTTATACCATGAGAATGTTGTTNNGTAGAGGTATTANAATGAAATTTTAATTATTNAAATATTATTTTCTTAGTTNAAGTTTCTTAATAATNGATCGATATCTATCAATTTTNTTATTTTTTAANTAATCTAAAAGATTTTTTCTTTTACCAACCANTTTTACTAGTGATCTTTCNGTATTAAAATCTTTTGGNTTTTTTTTTAGATGTTGNGAAAGGTGATTTATTCTGTGTGTAAAAAGNGCTATNTGTCCTTCTGNAGANCCAGTATCNNTTTTTGATGCACCATNCTCAGCAAAAATTTTTTCTTTANTCGATTTAGNTAAATACATTATTAAATCTTTAGGNCTGCAAATATAAATNAAAATTTAATAACTTCTTACATCCTAATAGGCTTATTAAGAATTAAATCTAAATACAAATTAATTTTGTCTTTTAANTTTTTTCTATGAGATATAAAATCTAAAAANCCTTTTTCTAATAAAAACTCACTTTTTTGAAAACTTTCAGGTAAGTCCCTTCCAGTTGTNTCTTTTACAACTCTTGGCCCNGCAAAACCTATAAGTGCACCNGGTTCAGAAATATTAATATCCCCTAACATNGCAAAAGANGCAGTTGTNCCTCCAAAAGTTGGGTCTGTACAAAGTGAAATGAAAGGTATCTTNGCCTCTGATANGCGATTTAAAAAACTACTAATTTTTGCCATNTGCATTAANGAAAATGCNCCTTCCATCATTCTAGCTCCCCCAGATTTAGAAATTATTATTAGAGGAATTTTATTTTCTATTGCATAACTTATAGATCTGCTGATTTTTTCTCCTACTACAGAACCCATAGATCCCCCGATAAATCTAAAATCCATACATGCGATTACAATCTTTTTACCTTTAGATTTTCCAACTGCGGTTCTAACTGCATCGATCAGACCAGATTTTTTATTTTCCTCCTTTATTCTCTGACTATATTTTTTGGTATCTGTAAAATTCAAAAAATCCAGTGAAGAAACAGATTTATTAATTTCCTTATATCCAGAATCGTCAAATAAAATTTTAAAATATTCTTCACTTCCTATTCTTACATGATACTCGTCTTCTGGACTAACAAAAAAATTTTCTTCAAGCTCTTGGGTTTCAATAATTTTGCCGGTNGGCGTTTTATACCAAAGACCTTTTGGTATATCTTTTTTTTCTTCTGTCTTTGTTTGTATTCCTTTTTCGCTTCTTTTAAACCAACTCATAATTAAGTTATTTTTTAGATAGTCTATCAATATTGTTTAGATCTTCAAAAGCTTCTTTAAGCCTTTCTTTAAAAGAAATTTCACCTTTTCTTAACCATACTCTAGGATCATAATATTTTTTATTCGGTTGATTAGCGCCATCNGGATTTCCAATTTGTGATTTAAGGTACTCATATTTTTCGTTCATGTAATCTCGAATCGATTCAGTAAAAGCATATTGAAGGTCAGTATCAATATTCATTTTTACTACTCCATAATTTATAGCCTCTTTAATCTGATCCTTGCTTGACCCTGAACCACCATGAAAAACAAAGTTGATGGTTTTTTTTGGAACTCCAAATTTCTTTGAAATGAACTCTTGAGAGTTTTTTAAAATTTTTGGAGTTAATTGAACATTACCTGGCTGGTATACTCCGTGAACATTTCCAAACGCTGCTGCAATTGTAAATTTATCACTTATTTTAATAAGATTTTCATAAGCAAACGCGACTTCCTCTGGTTGAGTGTAAAGTTTAGAAGTCTCAATGTTAGTGTTGTCAACACCATCCTCTTCACCTCCAGTAACACCAAGTTCAATTTCNAAAGACATATCAATTTTTTTTAGCCTATGAAGGTATTTTTTACAAGTATCAANATTATCANTNAATGGTTCGTTAGAGAGNTCAATCATATGTGAACTAAATAGTGGTTTNCCATTTTTAGAATAATGTAACTCACTCTCTTTTATNANNCCATCAACCCATGGTAAAAGTTTTCGCTCACAGTGGTCTGTATGCAATATAACTGTTGCNGANTAGCTTTCTGCTAANTCATGCACATGTTTAGCCCCTGCTANAGCACCTTTTATTGAAGCAAGTTGGTTGNTATTAGTTAAACCTTTTCCAGCATTAAAGTGAGACCCTCCGTTTGAAAACTGAATTATAACAGGGCTATTTAATTCNGAAGCAGTNTCCAAAACAGCNTTTATTGAATTGTTTCCTATAACGTTTATTGCTGGCAANGCATAATTGTTTTCTTTGGCATGGTTGAAAACATCCTGAACTTCTTTTCCAGTCAAAACACCTTTAGGGAAGATAGTTGACATTTTTTAATGTTTTGGTGGGTAAATTTAATTAAATTGAACTAAAACGGAAAGTTAATTCCCACATTAAAAACAGCTTTTTTAAGATTTAATTGTGAAAACCATCTGTCTGCTTTCATGAGGGACGGATCATAAGTTTTAAATCCGGTATCAAGTCTAAAAATAAAATAATCAAAATCATACCTTAGTCCAAAGCCAGTTCCAATAGCTAATTCACTTAAATCTCTTAGGCTATTAAAAACTTCTTTTTTATTAGATACATTGTTCTTTAAATTCCAAATATTACCAGTGTCAATAAAAAAAGCACCATTTAATCTTTTAATAATTGGGTATCTGTATTCAATATTAAATGCAATTTTAAAATTTGCTTCGTTGAACTCATTAAATTTATTACTTGATCCAGGTCCAAGTTTGTAGGCTTGCCATGCTCTATTATCATTTGAACCCCCGGCATAATAAGATCTTGTAAAAGGTATAAAATTTGAATTCCCATATGGAATTGCTACACCTATGAATGTTCTGAATGCAAAAACTCTTTTAAAACCAACAGACATGTGTTTTATGTAATCAACTTCGCTTTTAAAATATTGCGATGGTGCCAGGTTAAAAATTTCACGAAAACCAATCTTATTTGGCATGATATTACCAATTCTCATCCCCAAGGCTAATAAATTTCCAACTAATTCAGATTTAAATTTGAATTGTGAGAAATTTTCATCTAAAATACTTTCTTGATTATTCTTTAAAAAAGAAAATGATGATCCAACTATAAAATTGTTTGCAGTTAGCCTATTTTTTCTTTCATTAATATTTAAAACATCCGAATAAATCTCATTTTCCGGCTTTATATTAGTATTAAGGGTTAAAACATCATCAATAAAATTATCAGTACCATAAGGGATTAAGAGATTACCATTTGAATTAAAATAACTAGAATCAATACCATAAATTGGTTTAGATATATTATTTAAACGTTCATATGAATTCCTGTATACGTTAAAATAATTATTTGTTGCTCTATTATCAACATACTCTATATCGACTAACTTTATATTAATTGATTTAGTAGTATTTGGTTTCCAATAATATTCAAAATTACCTGTAAATGTTTGTCTGTCTAAACCAATATTTTCTTGAACAGATACACCTATGGACATTCTGGTTTTGACATAAAATTTGTCAAAATATATTCTCTTTAAAAATCTTGGGGCAATAGGTCTTGGAAATCTTAGTCCAAGATCTAAACCAACTTCAAATAAATTAAAAAAAGATGATTTCTCTTCNGCAACATCTCTTGACGATCCAATTGAACCCTTTACTCCAAATTCTAAAATTTCAGCTCCTTTGAAAATATTCCTACTTATTATAGATGTGCCTACAGATACTCCAATATCTTGTATATTAGAATGAGATAAATCAAAATCAAGTCCTAACGAAAATTTCTCTTTTGGTATTAAATAAATTTCGGTATCTAATTTTGTTGAATCAGNAGTATTTNCCTTATAAATAATAGAAGGATATTTAAACATTTGNAGTTCATTAAAAAAATTATAAGTTTTTTTTCTATCATCTAATCTGTAAAGATTGTTTTTTCTTATTTCTATCCCATCGCTGATCACTTTAGGATTGTACTTAAGTTTCCCTAAAGAAAAAATTTTAAGACCATTAACATTAATTGAATCTGTATAAATACCAAAATTTTGTTCAGGATTGTTAACAAACACTGAAATAGATTTAATTTTCTTGGTTACATAGGGAACATCGATTAGTATATCTTCGTTTCTAATCTTTGAATTTTTAATTTCTAGTAAAATTGGTATTTTTTTGTCTTTTCCGGTACTGTCCTTGAATGCCTTAAAACGAATACTTCTTTGTTGAAAATTATAGATACCATTGTTGCTAAATAGATTGATTAACCTCTCTCTTTCTTGATTAAGCTTCTCTACTTCAAATGATTCGCCCTTTTTTAAAAGGCT
>PBVB01000033.1 GCA_002728075.1 Flavobacteriaceae bacterium | reverse complement strand
TAAAAGTTTCTTGAAAAAGAGTGATAAGGAAAAAATAGAATTTGTATCAAAAATGGCAAGAAATAATGAATTTAATCCCTTTTTTATTTTAATGAAAAACATGACAGTTTTGGGTTATTTTAATTCTGAAGTAGGAGCAACCATGGCAGCCAATTACGATAAAATACCTGGGAAATATGAAGGTTGTATTGATATTGATAAATACGGGGGAAAGGTTTGGGCAACTTAGTCTACGGTTACCGCAGTTCCATAAGCTAAAATCTCAGAACAACCTTGCATCACCATTGAGGTTGTTAATCGAACATTAATAATAGCATTAGCACCCATTTTTTTTGCATCATCTTCCATTCTTTGTAAGGCCTGTTCTCTTGACTCTGCCTGTAAACGCGTGTATTCTGATATTTCTCCACCAACAATATTTTTTAAACTAGCAAAAATATCACGACCAACATTTCTTGCCCTTACAGTGCTACCACGAGCTATTCCGTGAACCTCTCTTATTTTTTTATTAGGTATTTCTGGAGTATTTACTATTATCATGATTTAAAAAGTGATTTATTAATACTTGGTAAAATACGTAAAGCATTTTTATAATACACCTTTTTTAGTATGGAATCTGGTAGACCTAGACCATACATTTTCCAAAAAGCGTGTCTTTTTCTATAATAATCAAAATATTCATCTTCGGTCTCTAATACTCGAAAATAAGTATAATACTCTTGCTGGTTATAAGCATCTTTTCCGAAAAGTATTTTGTCTTGATGATCTATAAAAAATTTTCTTGCTCTTTTTGGCTGTCTACCTAACTCAGCTAATACTGCTCCAATTTCAGTTACAACATTTGGATATTTATCTAAATGTGAAGAAAGTCGATCTAAATCACTTCCCATCCAACCGAGGTGAGCGTTTATAAATATAGTTTTTGGATGTTTTTCGAAAACATTATGTTGCTCTGCTATAATCGATTCAAAAGAGGGGAAAAGGTCAGGATTTCTNTAACGATTCGGTTTTTGCTTTAATTCAAGCCAACGCTCATTATTCTTGTCTTTAGGTTTCCAAAACGAAGCAGGGTCGGCNGAGTGTATTAACACCGGAAAACCTAATTTTCCACATTCTTCCCAAATTGGATCTATTCTTGGATCATTGACAGCAATTCTATTACCATTTGAATCTTTGTCTGTAAGACCAAGGGACTTATATACTTTTAAGCCNATAGCACCNTCTTTTTTTGCATCACGTAAAATTTTAATATTATTTTCAAGNAATGTATCTGAATCAATATTTTCCCAATTTAAATTAACAAAAACACCTAATCTCTCAGGTGCATTTTTTTTTATGTTATCCAAACACATCTTAAGATATTGACCTCTAAAACCACTAAGGTTAACCATAAAAGCCATATTAAGACTATCCATCTCAGAAACTAAATCAGATAAGTCTTTTACAGGCATATCAAACTGATGGTTATGAATATCAATAAAGGGATATTTTGNTCTTTTTATTTCATTGGAGNAAACAACAAGTGTNGATTTTGGGTTATAGTCCTCAAATGAGATAATATCATATGNATAGTGTAATCTTANAATTANAAAATAACATAAGGAGCCAAGAATTGANACAAAAAGAAATATTTTGAAAAAATTCTTAATAGAAAAAAAGCGCATTATTCAATAGGAATAGTGACGGATGTTTTGTCCCATCTAATTCTTAACCCAACAAAGNCCTCATCTTCAACAACATCTATGGTCAATTGGTCTATTGAACTTAATAATTTGATTGAGGGAATATTTACTCTTAAAATATCTTTTTCATAATCAGGTTCATAATATCCAAACTTATCAAACTCAGAGTTTAAAGCAATTACCCAAGAATCATTACCAGGTATAGCATACATTCGATATTTCCCTTTAGATAATTTATTTCCTCCAAAAACTACGTCTTTACTAATCATAAATGTTGTGGCGGCGTTAGCACCAAGTCTCCAATATTGATCAAAGGGGACAAGAGCGTTATCTTTTTCATTTCCAAAAATTAATCTATCTCGTTTATATGGTCTACTATAATCAACATTAATTGTTAAATCGTTTTTTGTANAACTCAAAGTATCTTTTGGACTTTTTGGATTTATGTAAACAGAATAGTATAAATATGATCCAATAATAATTAATAGTGCTGAAATTATTAATAAAGCTTTTTTAAGCATAACTGTATATTTTTAATAAAGATAATAAATAGAGTTGTGGTATTGTTTTTTGATACAGGTATTAATACATACATATCCTATTTGACATAATATTAATTATATTACTTTATTAAAGAAATACCGTTAAGATCGGTTGTCAAGACATTTGACATGTAATCTAAAAAAATTCTTGTGACAAGAAAATCTTGATTTAGTTTATCGATAAAGTCTTTTGATACAACTTCCTGATCAGTATAGTTTTTTTTAAATAAAAAGGATTTTCTTCTTAGAAGTGATATATACTCATGATTTTTGGAAAATCCTCTTGGACTTGATTTTAACGAATCTCCAATCAAATTTCCCCATTTTTTTGTTATTAATTTGCTTGAAATGACATCGCTAAATTCTTTTCCAGCTAAATCTATTTCTTTTCTTATTCTGAATAAATCATCTTTTTCTGGGTGCCAGAAGCCTACAGCACTAAATGAGTTACTAGGTTCTATATGAAAGTAATAACCTCCTCTTAACTTAGGTTTCTCTCTTACTAAACTAATCCCAAAATTGTTTTTATATGGAGTTTTATTTTTAGAAAATCTAACATCTCTGTAAATCCTAAAAATTTTATAATTCTCAATCTTATCATGTGAATTCATTAATTCGACAAGTTTAACTATTGAATTTTTTATTTGTTCCAAACTCGACTTATATCTTTGTTTATTAGTATTAAACCATTCCCTATTATTATTCGACTTTATATCATTTAAAAATTTAAATACCTTACTTTCAATCATTTCATTTGCTCCTTAATCGCAGTTCATTTACAATCTCGTCTAATTTTATATTTTTTTTATTTAAAAGGATCAAAAAATGGAATAATAAATCAGCAGATTCTTCTATAAATTTCTGTTTATTATTATCCTTAGACTCAATAAGAAGCTCAACTGCCTCCTCCCCAACCTTTTGAATAATCCTGTTTTGGCCTTCACTAAACAGTTTTGAAACATAACTTTTATTACTTTTTGATAATTTTCTTTCTTCAATTATATTTTCTAAAATTGATAAAAACCCATATGAAGATTTATTATCCTCAGACCAACATGTATCAAATCCTTCGTGGCAAACTGGTCCCTCTGGTAATACTTTTATAAGCAAAGTATCCTTATCACAATCAAGGCTAATATCTACTAAATTCAGAAAATTTCCACTTGTTTCACCTTTTACCCAAATTGAATTTCTTGACCTTGAAAAAAAAGTTACTTTTTTGGTTTTAATAGTTCTGTCTAATGAATCGTGATTCATATATCCTAGCATAAGAACCTTTTTTGTAAGATTATCTTGTATAATTGCTGGGATTAATTCACTTTTAGCCTTTAAAAATTCTATATCAATCATTTTTTAAATTTTATCTAACAATAATTCCATTTTTAATTAATTTTTTTTTCAATTTATTAATTGAAATATATCCATAATGAAAAACACTTGCAGCTAATGCTGCATCTACATTTGCGCCTTTAAAAACATCAATAAAATGTTTTATTTCACCAGCACCGCCCGAGGCTATTAGAGGTATATTAATTGATGAGCTAATTTTATTTAATGCATTAATTGCAAAACCTGACTTTGTCCCATCATGATCCATGGAGGTAAACAAAATTTCACCCGCCCCTCTATCCTCTACTTCTGATACCCATTCAAAAAGATTTAGTTCGGTAGGCACCTTTCCACCAACCAAATGAATTTTCCACTCATTATCAACTACTTTTGCATCAACTGCAACAACTATACATTGATTTCCAAACTGCTTGGATAATTCATTAATAACATTAGGATTTTTGACTGCATAAGAATTTATTGATATTTTATCTGCTCCATTTTTTAATAATTTTTCTACATCTTTTATAGACTTAATTCCTCCTCCCACTGTAAAAGGAATATCAATCGATTTAGCAATCTCATAGACAAGATCATGCAGAGTTTTTCTTTTTTGTTCAGTTGCTGAAATATCTAAAAAAACAAGTTCATCAGCATTGTTTTGAGAATAATTTACAGCTAGTTCAATTGGATCACCAGCATCTTTTAGATTGAAAAAGTTAACACCTTTTACAGTCCTACCGTCTTTTATGTCTAAACAGGGTATAATTCTTTTTGCTAACATAAATTAATTTAAATCAATTCCATCATAGAAGCCCAAATCATTATTTGTAATATTTTTAGTCAAAAGTGCAATTTGGCCAGTATGATAAGAAAAATGCTCAACAGCATGTATTAAACAACCAATTCCAGAAAGAGTATATACTTGTACTTCCCTTATTTTTAATAGATTTTCCATTGACAACTTGGTAATTGTTTTTTTTGATTCCTTAATTGTATTTGATAACATGTTTATTAGAGATGATTTAGTCATTCTTTTATCTATTTCAAATTCTTTATCTCTTTCTCTATTAAATTTTTTTTCTCCCAGTGCCGATATTAAATATTGTGTCATATTTCCAACAATATGAATAATTTGATTCCCAATAGCAACCCCTTTTTTTGATGGTTTATTCCATAAATCTTTCTCAGTTATCTTATCAATACAAATAAGAACCATTCTTAAATTTTCTTCTAAGCGATAAATAGAATTTTTTTTAATTTCTATTATCAACTTTTCATTCAATTCCATTTTAAATTAAATTTTTTAATATCATCCATTGAAATTAAGTTTTCATAAATTGCTTTACCTACAATAGCTCCGTCGCATCCAATTTTTAACAATTTTTCAAGGTCATCAATTCCTTTGATTCCTCCCGAAGAAATCAATTTAATTTTCGTTTTAGACAAAATATTCTCATACATAGAAAATGATGGACCAGAAAGCATGCCATCTTTTTCTATATCTGTACAAATAACATATTTGAGATTGTATTTAAGAAAAGATTTTATTAAAGTCATAGGTGAGATATTTTCTTCGTTTAGCCAACCATTCGTATGCACTTTGAATTTGAAATAATCCACTCCNAAAATTATTTTCTCAAATCCAAAGTATTCAATCCATTTAATAAACTTTTCGGGTTTTTTTACTGCAATACTTCCTGCAATAACTTTATTTACCCCCGAGTCAAAGGCAATTTTTATCTGATAATCCGACTTTATTCCACCCCCAAACTGAATGTCAAGATTTGTTTTTCTAACAATTTTCTCAATGATTTTAAAATTTTCAATTTTATTTGATCTAGCNCCGTCTAAATCTACAATNTGAAGGTNTTCAACTCCATTGTCTTGAAACTCTAATGCAACATCTACAGGNTTTTTNTTGTAAATTTTTGATGNATCGTATTTNCCTTTNCNTAAACGAACACATTTNCCNTCTAGAATATCAATTGCAGGNATAATTTTCATAGGTTTAAAAAATTTTTTAAAATACTACTTCCCACCTTACTACTTTTTTCAGGATGAAATTGTACTCCAAAGAAATTATCTTTTTGTATTGCAGAACTATATTCTAAACCNTAGTCGGTAACTGAGATTGTAGAATTGATNACAGGTACATAATAACTGTGTACGAGATATACATATGAATTTTCAATTTTTTCATACAAAGGGCCTTTTAAGTTTTTTATAATATTCCANCCCATTTGCGGTACTTTAAGTTTATTCGTAAACTTTCTTACATCACATGAAAAAATATTAAGACCCTGAGTATTTCCCTCTTCCGAAGTATTACAAAGAAGTTGCATACCTAAGCATATTCCTAAAAAAGGTTGTTTCAAATNTGGAATAACTTTATCTAATCCAGTTGATTTTAGTTTTTCCATTGCTGTTGAAGCCTCCCCTACTCCTGGAAATATTACTTTATCACTATTCATAATTATTTCTTTTTCCGCAGTCAAAATTCCGTTCACACCTAGTCTGTTTAAAGCAAACTCAAGACTCTGAACATTACCTGCTCCATAATCAACGATAGACACCTTCATTATAATATACCTTTTGTAGTTGGCAAAACCATTTTATCAGGATCCCGTTTTACAGCCATTTTAATGGCCTTTGCAAAAGCCTTAAAAATCGACTCTATTTTATGATGCTCATTATCTCCGACCGCCTTGATATTCAAATTTGATTTTGATTCATCCGAAAAAGATTTAAAAAAATGAATAAACATTTCTGTGGGCATTTTACCTATCATCTCTCTCTTAAAAGAAACATCCCAAACTAACCAACTTCTTCCTCCAAAATCTAGGCTAACAGTAGCTAAAGAATCATCCATTGGTAAACAAAAACCATATCTCTCAATACCCATTTTATCTTTTAAAACCCTCTTAAACCCTTTGCCTAGCGCAATTGCTGTGTCTTCAATTGTGTGGTGCTCATCAACATCTAAATCACCTTTAACTGATAAGTTAATATCAATTCCAGAATGTTTACACAATTGGTCAAGCATATGGTCAAAAAACTTTATTCCAGTATCAATTGAACTATTCCCTGTTCCATCAAGATTCAATGAAATTTTAATGTTTGTTTCGTTAGTTTTTCTTGTAAAACTGATAGTTCGGAACTCTAATTTTAAAAAATTATAAATACTTTTCCAATCTTGAAAAGAAAACATTGAATCTTCATCTATGTTGCTGCCTGATTTTAAATGATCGGTAGTTTTTAAATCATTAATTAATATTCCTTTACATCCAATATTTTGTGCAAATTTTAAATCTGTTAACCTGTCGCCTATAACAAATGATTCATTGATATTAATATTTTTGTCTACTAAATATTTTTCAATTAAACCTGTATTTGGCTTTCTTGTATTTGCATTTTCATCAGGGAAGGTTCTGTCAATTAATATTTCCTTGAAATATATTCCCTCATTTTGAAGTGTCTTTATTATAAAATTTTGTACTGGCCAAAATTCTTTCTCAGGAAAAGATTTTGTTCCTAGTCCATCTTGATTTGTAACCATAACTAGGTCAAAATCTAACTCTTCTGAAATTTTTGACAAATATTTTAATACACTTTTTTTAAACTCAAGTTTTTCAAATGAATCAACTTGAAAATCTTTTGGCTCATTAATTAGTGTCCCATCTCTATCAATAAAAAGTATTTTTTTCATTTAAGATCCATTTTAGAAAGCACTGATATTAAGGCATTATTTTCATCTTTTTTTCCAACAGTTATTCTCAAAGTATTTTCACAATTGTAATATTTTGATGTGTTTCTCACAACTATTCCTAACTCTAATAATTGTTTGTATCTTTTGTTCCCATTATCAACCTTTATCATAAAGAAATTAGCATCGGATTTATAGATTTTCTTTATAAATTTTACATTTTTAATTTCATTCAATAAACGATGTTTTTCTTGAATTATTTCACTAACCTGTTGATAAACAATACCTTGTTCATCAAGTTTTTTAAGAGCCGCATCTATGGTTAATGAATTTATGTTATAAGGGGCTTTAATTTTATTTAAAATTTCTATAATATATTTATTAGCAAAACACATGCCTAACCTTGCTCCTGCAAGGCCCTGACCTTTAGAAAATGTTTGCACAACCACTAGATTTTTATGCTTAGAAATCATGGGCACAAATGAATCTCCTTCATAAAATTCAGAATAAGCCTCGTCTATTACGACGATCCCACTAAAACCATCAATAAGCTTTTGAATTTTTAGATCAGAAAAAGAATTTCCCGTCGGATTATTTGGATTGGGGATAAATATAACCTTTGTGTTTTTTTTGATCGATGAAAAAATACTATCCTCATCTAATTCAAATTTCTCGTTAAGAGGAACTTTCAAACTTTTAACTGAATTTAAATTTGCGTGAACCTCATACATTCCGAAAGTGGGTGGGCAGATTAAAATACTATCAACATTTGGTCTACAAAAAGCGACGATAAGTTGATTTATAACATCATCACTTCCATTTCCAAGATAAATCTGCTCTAAATTAACTTTTTTTGATTCTGCAATTCTTTTTTTAAGTTTAAGCTGCATTGGATCAGGATACCTATTTAGTTCATTTTCAAATGGATTTTCATTGGCATCCATCATGATCATTTTTTTTTGATTACTTGAAAAATCGTCCCTAGCAGATTTATATGGGATCAATTTTAAAATCTCTTTTCGAGCTAGTGAGAAAATAAATTTTTTAGTCATTTTGTATCTCTTTTAATCTTAAACTAACTGACATCTTGTGGGCACCAAGGCCTTCTGCTGCAGCTAATAACTCAACATGTGGTCCAATATTCTTGATTCCATCTTTAGAGATTTTTTGAAAAGTAATTGATTTTAAAAAACTGTCTAAATTAACTCCGCTGTATTGTCTGGCAAACCCACTAGTTGGAAGTGTGTGATTCGTTCCTGAAGCGTAATCACCAAGTGTCTCAGGCGAAAAGTTTCCTATAAAAACTGAGCCTGCATTTTTTAAACCATCAATATAAAATTGTTTTTTTTCTACACATATCATATAATGTTCTGGTGCATAATAATTGATAAAGTTAACAGCATCTATATCTTTATTAAAAATTACAAACTTTGAATTTTTCATTGAATCAATTAAAATATTTTTTCTATTTAGTTTAGAAATTATTTTATTTATCTCGTTTAACACACTTTTTATAACGTCTTTATCATTAGCTACCAAAATTGACTGACTATCTTTTCCGTGTTCAGCTTGGGCTAATAAATCAATCGCTACAAAGGAGGGGTTACAAGTTTTATCTGCAACTATTAGGACTTCGCTTGGGCCAGCTGGTAAGTCGATACTTACGTTATACTTTAATGCATGTTGCTTTGCAGAGGTAATAAATTGATTGCCTGGACCAAAGATCTTATATACTTTTGGAATTGACTCAGTACCAATCGTAAGTGCAGCAATAGACTGGATTCCACCTACTTTATAAATTTTTTTAATTCCACATAAAAATGCAGTATATAAAATTACATTTGAAACCTTTCCGTCAACACCAGGGGGTGTACAAACTATAATTTCCTCACAACCGGCAATTTTTGCAGGAATAGCAAGCATTAAAAGGGTAGAAAAGAGTGGTGCGGTTCCACCAGGTATATAGAGGCCAACCTTTTCAATTGGATACTTTTTTTGCCAACACTCTACCCCTTTTGAAGTTTCAACAATAATTTTTTTTGATTTTTGAGCAGAATGAAACTTGTAAATGTTATTGTAAGCAACCGAAATAGCCTTTTTAAGTTGAAAATCAACTATATCTATAGAATTTGATATTTCGCTTTCAGATACTAAAAAGTCTTTAATTGAAACATTATCATATTTTAAAGTATATTTTATAAGCGCCTCGTCACCATTTTTTTCAACGTCTTTAAAAATTTTAGAAACAATCTCCTCGTTTTGGTTGTAGGATGATGTTAACCTGGAACATATTTGATTCCACTTTTCTTTTTTTGGGTTATCAACTATTTCCATTATAGTACCATTTTTTCTATTGGACAGACTAAAATATCTTCTGCACCTTCTTTTTTAAGTTTGTCAATTATATTCCAAAAATCCTCATGATTGATAACTGAATGAATAGAACTCCATCCATCTTTGGTCAGAGGAAGGACTGTTGGACTTTTTAATACAGGAAGAATCTTAGATATATTATTTATACTCTTATTTGGAGCGTTCATTAAAATATATTTAAATTTTTTTGCCAGTAAAACTGATCTAATCCTGAAAGTCAAATTTTTAATTTCATCATATATCTCTTTTTTAACTTTTTCAGATTGAACCAAAACCGCTTCTGAATCAAGTAATTTAATAACTTCAACTAAGTTATTTTCAAAAAGAGTACTTCCACTAGAAACAATGTCACATACTGCATCAGCAAGACCCATACTGGGTGATATTTCAACAGATCCATTTATAATATGCAAATCGGATTTAATATTTTCTTTATCCAAAAATTTCTTCAAAGTATTCGGATAAGAGGTAGCAATTCTAATGTTATTTAAATCACTTTTTTCTTTGTATTTAAAGTCATTTGGGACTGCAATGGATACTCTACATTTTGAAAAACCAAGTCTTTCTAATACCTTAAATTGATAATCTTTTTCATAAAGAGTGTTTTCACCTATTATCGCTAGATCTATTACACCATCGTGCAAATATTTAGGAATATCTCCATTTCTAAGAAAATAAATTTCTATAGGGTAATTTTTCGAAATTACTTTTAATTGATCTCTGTATATTTCAAAATTTATACCACAATCCTTAATGAGTCTGAGAGATTCTTCATTTAATCTTCCACTTTTTTGAATTGCAATTTTTATCATTTTTAAAATTTATTTTAAAAAAAAACCCGTTTGAAAATCAAACGGGTTAGTTAATTAATAAACATCATAAACTATATCTCGTTTGAAATGATAATATAATTATGAACCTGATGTATTTTTTTCATTGTTGGCAAATATAATATTTTTTTTTAAAATTATTGATTTCCTAAAATGATAGGTAATCCATCTTTACCGCTTCCAATAATAATTACTTTAGCATTCGGAGACTCAGATAGCTTGGTAGTAGCCTCGATTCCTTTTTCTTGCAAAATTTTTGCAGTTAAAGAAGCACTTAATATTCTGTTAGCAGTAGCTTTTCCTTCTGCATCAATTCTCTGTCTTTCAGCTTCTTGTTTTGCTTTTTCCAATCTAAATTCATACTCTAAAGCCTCCTGTTCTTGCCTTAGTTTCCTTTCGATTGCTTCTTTTATGGCAACCGGTAGAGTTACGTCACGCACTAAGACCGCATTAACTTGAATATGCTGTTCATCAACATTTTTTATTGTTTCCTCTGCAATTTCGATTTGAATTGCATCACGTTTTGTTGAATAAAGTTGTTCAGGAGTATATCTTCCTACAACAGAACGTGCAACTGCACGGATTTGAGGAATAAGTACTATGTTTACGTAATTTTCACCCTTAGTCTTATGAAGAAGTCCTAATTCCTCGTATTTCGGTTGATAAAGAACTGAAACATCTAGAGAAATCTCCAATCCATTGGATGAAAGTACTTGCATGCCACTTTCAAAAAACTCTTGCTGTTTTACATTATACACATAAACTTTATTCCATGGAGCTATTATATGAAAACCTTCACCAAGAGGTGGAGAATCTGTTACTACTCCTCCTCCAAATGTTCTAAATAAAACACCAGCTTCACCATAACCAATATTTATAGAAGATTTGGAAACAAACACAATTAAAATAAAACCAAGCAATAAAGCTGGTAAACCAATTTTAGGTAATTTTTGCATCATTTTTTTTTTTTTAAGTTAACATTCCACCATCAACGACTAGAACCTGGCCAGTCATGTATGATGACATATCTGACCCCAAAAATACACAAACATTTCCTATATCACTAGGTTTACCTCCTCGTTTTAATGGAATTGAACTATACCATGACTTAAGAGTATCTTCAGATAAATTTTTAGTCATTTCTGTTTCTATAAAACCAGGAGCCACAACATTACTTCTTATATTTCTAGAGCCAAGTTCAAGAGCAATAGATTTTGTAAAACCAATAATACCAGCTTTTGAAGCTGAGTAATTTGATTGACCAGCATTTCCTTTAATGCCTACAACCGAACTTATATTAATAATTGAACCATGTCTATTTTTCAAAAATTCTCTTTGAACAGCTTTAGTCATATTAAAAACCGAATTTAAGTTTACACTTAAAACTTGATTAAAGTCATCTTCTGACATTCTCATCAACAAATTGTCTTTAGTTATACCTGCATTGTTAACCAAAATGTCAATTTTGCCAAATTCACTCACAACAGAATTAGCAAGAAGTTCAGCTTCTTTAAATTTTGACGCATCGCTTTTATATCCTTTAATTTTTAAATTTTTTTTAGATAAATTTGATTCAATCAGTTCAGCCTCAGATGCAGACCTATTGTAAGTAAATGCTACATTACATCCATTTGAAACAAATTTTTCAACTATTGATCTCCCTATACCTCTCGAGCCACCGGTTATTAGTGCAACTTTGTTTTCTAAAAGTTTCATTTATATTTTTTTCAAGGCTTTTTTAACAGTCAATCCTATTTCGGCAGGTGAATCGCAGACTAAAATGCCGCATTCCCGCATAGCTTTTTTCTTTGCTGAAGCAGTATCTTCATCACCACCGACTATAGCACCTGCGTGGCCCATTGTTCTACCTTTCGGAGCAGTTTCGCCAGCAATAAATCCAATAACAGGTTTTTTATTGCCGTTATCTAAAACGTGTTTAGAAGCTTCAACCTCTAATTGACCTCCTATTTCTCCAATCATAACAACGCAATCTGTTTCATCATCATCTAAAAATAAACTCATCGCATCTTTGGTTGTAGTACCAATAATTGGATCACCACCTATTCCGATGGCAGTTGAAATACCGTGACCATTTTTTACAATTTGATCAGCGGCTTCATAAGTTAAGGTTCCAGATTTTGATATAACTCCTACTCTACCTTTTTTAAAAACAAAACCTGGCA
This sequence comes from Flavobacteriaceae bacterium, assembly GCA_002728075.1. Classification (GTDB taxonomy): domain Bacteria; phylum Bacteroidota; class Bacteroidia; order Flavobacteriales; family Flavobacteriaceae; genus TMED96. The sequence goes on along the minus strand of PBVB01000033.1, from coordinate 29,649 downwards.
TAATTCCTACTTTAGCTTCTTCAGGTGTAATAACACCAGGACAATTAGGACCAATCATAGTACAATCAAAGGATTTTAAATGTTCTTGTACTAAAACCATATCTTGTACTGGAATACCCTCAGTAATTGTAACAATAACTCTTATTCCAGATTCAGCAGCTTCAATTATTGCATCAGATGCAAAAGCAGGTGGAACAAAAATTATACTAGTATTTGCATTTACCTTTTTCACAGCATCCAAAACTGAATTAAAAACCGGTTTATCAAGATGGGTTTGACCACCTTTTCCTGGAGTAACACCTCCAACCACATTTGTTCCATATTCAATCATTTGTTTAGCGTGAAAAGTCCCTTCACTTCCAGTAAAACCTTGGACTATAATTTTTGAATCGCTATTAACTAGTATACTCATCTTATAACTATTATTGTATTCGTTCTAAATATGTTCCTTTTGAACAGTCAATCTTAATTTTATCACCTTCATTTATAAAAAGTGGAACATTAACCTTAGCACCTGTTTCAACAGTAGCAGGTTTAAGAGCATTGGTTGCAGTATTGCCTTTCAATCCTGGCTCTGTCTCAATAACTTTCAAAATTACATTAGAAGGCATGTCAACTGAAAGTGGAATTTGATTATCTGAATTTATAGAAATATTAACAATTTCTCCTTCTTTTAAAAATATAGAATTGTCTAACAATTTTGGATTAATAGCAATTTGATTAAAATCTTCATTATTCATGAAGTGAAAATTTTCTGCATCATTATACAAAAACTGATACTTGGAGGTTTCAACCCGAATAGTTTCTATTTTATGGCCAGCTGAAAAGGTATTATCAATAACTCTGCCTGTGCTTACGTTTTTTAGCTTTGTTCTAACAAAAGCTGGTCCTTTGCCTGGTTTCACATGAAGAAAATCAACAATCTTATAAATATCGTTATTATATTTTATGCAGAGACCTTTTCTTATGTCAGATGTGTTAGCCATATTATTAACTTTTTCTGAAATAACCCTTCATGATTCCCCTATGAGAATTTTTAATAAAATCTAATATTTCATCTCTTTCAGGGCTTACTTCCATTTCCGCTTCGAGAATTTCAGTCGCTTGCGTGTTATTATAATTTTTTTGATATAAAATACGATAAATGGATTGAATTTCTCTAATTTTTTTAGTACTAAAACCTCTCCTTCTCAAGCCTACGGAATTTACCCCTACATATGACAGGGGTTCTCTTGCAGCTTTTACATAAGGAGGAACGTCTTTCCTAACTAATGACCCACCTGTTATAAAAGCATAATCTCCAACCGTACAATATTGATGAATTGCAACCATTCCAGCTAAAATTACGTAATTACCTATTGTTACGTGTCCTGCAAGAGTTGAACTATTGGAAAAAATACAACTATCACCCACAATACAGTCGTGGGCTATATGACTATAAGCCATTATAAGGCAATTTTTACCTATTACAGTTTTTCCTCTATCATTTGTGCCACGATTAATTGTGACACACTCTCTTACTGTAGTATTGTCACCAATTTCAGCAGTTGTTTCCTCTCCACCATATTTTAAATCTTGGGGAATTGCAGATATTACAGCACCTGGAAAAATTGTACAATTTTTACCTATCCTAGCACCTTCCATAATGGTTACATTGGAACCGATCCAAGTACCCTCTCCAATTAAAACGTCATTGTTGATAGTTGTAAATGGCTCAACTACAACATTTTTTGCAATTTTTGCTCCAGGATGGACATATGCTAAAGGCTGGTTCATTTTTTGTTTCTTAAAATTAATTGAGCCATTAGTTCTGCTTCAGTTACCAAACGTCTGTTTGAAAAAGTAAATCCTTTCATGTGACAAATACCTCTTCTAATTGGAGAAATTAATTCTAGTTTAAAAACTAATTGGTCACCAGGGTACACAGGATGTTTAAACTTGGCATTATCAATTTTCATGAAAAATGTTAGATAATTTTCGGGATCAGAAACGGTATTTAGTAATAAGACACCTCCTGTTTGAGCCATGGCTTCAATTATTAAAACACCTGGCATAACTGGTGCACCCGGGAAATGACCATTAAAAAAAAATTCATTCATTGTAACTCCCTTAGAACCAATAACATGCTCTTTTGATATTTCATGAATTTTATCAACAAGGAGAAATGGGGGTCTATGAGGCAACATTTTCATTATATCAGAAACAGTCATTAAAGGGTCTTGTGTAAGATCAATTTCTGGAAATTTATTTCTTTTCTCTTCTTTAATCATTTTAGAAAGTTTTTTCGCAAATTGAATGTTAGTTCCATGTCCTGGTTTATGAGCAATAACTTTACCTTTAATTCTTTGACCAACTAGTGCTATATCTCCAATAATATCTAACAATTTGTGTCTAGCAGCTTCATTGGGATAATGCAAGGATAAGTTATCTAAGATACCGTTGGGTTGAACTGAAATTTGTTTTTTATTGAATGCCTTTTTTAATCTTTCCATTGTAGTTTTAGATAACGGCTTGTCAACATAAACAATCGCATTGTTAAGATCACCCCCTTTGATTAAACCATTTTCTAAAAGCATCTCTATTTCATGCAAAAAACTAAATGTCCTAGATGAAGCTATTTCATCTTCATAATCACAAATATTGTTAAGAGTAGCGTTTTGAGTACCCAATATCTTAGTCCCAAAATCTACCATTGTGGTTATTTGATAGGATTCTGATGGAATCATTGTTATTTCACTACCAGTTTTATCATCTTTAAATTTTATTACTTCCTTTACAACATATTCATTTCTCTGGACTTTCAGTCGTTTGATACCACTTTTTTTCAATGCTCTTACAAAAAAAATTGAAGACCCATCCATTATTGGAGGCTCAGGTGCATCTAAGTGTATATAACAGTTATCAATATCAAGGCCAACAAGTGCTGATAAAACGTGTTCGGTTGTGTTAATTACAACTCCATTTTTTTTAAGGTTAGTGCCTCTTTGGGTATCGTAAACCCACTGTACATCAGCTTCAACAATAGGTTTTCCCTCTAAATCATCCCTTACAAAACAATATCCAACATCAGGTGGGGCTGGTGAAAAAGTTATTGTTACATTTTTACCAGTGTGAAGACCTACACCATTCAATTTAATTGATTTGTTTATTGTTGTTTGAAAGTTATCCATTTCTGTTTTTTTCTAAACTCTCTAGTCTTTTTATAATTGAAGGGAATCGTTTAAAATAGACGTAGGACTTGTTATAATCTTTATAATTTATCGCCGGAGAACCTTGAATAACAGAGTCATCCTTAATATTACTTATAATACCAGACTGTCCTTGTATACTTACATTGTTTCCAATTTTTAAATGCCCAATAATACCAACTTGCCCTCCAATAATACAATTTGAACCTATTTTAGTTGATCCTGCTATTCCAGTTTGTGCAGCAATAACNGTATTTGAACCAATTTCAACATTATGAGCAATCTGAATTTGATTATCCAATTTCACTCCCCTCATTATTCGTGTTGAACCTAGAGTTGCACGATCTATAGTTGAATTTGCTCCTATCTCAACATAATCAGAAATCTCAACATTACCAGTTTGAGGTATTTTTTTATAAGTTCCATCATCTTTTGGAGCAAATCCAAAACCATCAGAACCTAAGATGCAACCACTATGTATATGACAATTTGAGCCAATTTTTGTTCTGCTTTTTATTGAACAAAAACTATCAATTACGGTATTTTCATCAATCTCCACATTATCTTCAATAATAACATGAGATCCTATTATAACATTTTTAGATAATTTGACTTTTTTGCCAATTATCGAATAGTTTCCAATATAGCATGAATTGTCAATATTTGCAGAATCATCTATTATAGAAGATAGTTCAATTCCTTTTTTAATTTCTACATTTTTATCATAGTGTTCCAATAATGTTGAAAAAGCTTGATACGCGTCATNAACTCTAATTAAAGTTGGGTTAATTTCATTATCAAGTTTAAAATCATCATTAACAATAACAAGAGAGGCATTTGTTGTGTATATATGCCGAGTATACTTAGGGTTAGATAAAAAAGTTAAGGATCCGTGTGTACTTTCCTCTATTTTTGATAAGCTTGTTACTTCAACAGAATCATCACCTTCGACTTTACCATCTAACAAATTAGCAATTTCAGCTGCTGTAAACTTCATTTTGTAAAATTATAAAATAAAATCAACTATTTTTATTGTTAGTTGATTTATATGCTGTCTTTACCTATATTAAACATGGCTTTCTGAAATTTTAAATAATAGGTGTTTTTTAAAAATTGTAATGGAAAAATTATTTAACAAAAAATTTAAAATTCTTTGGATTGATGATGAAATTGATTTGTTAAAATCTCACTTTATTTTTTTAAAATCAAGAGGATATATTATTCAGCCATGTTCAAATGGCAGAGAGGGAATAACTGTTCTTGAAAATGACAAGTTTGACTTAGTACTATTAGATGAAAATATGCCGGGTTTAAATGGTTTTGAAACTTTATCAATAATAAAAAAAACGAAACCTAACCTTCCAGTAATTATGGTTACAAAAAATGAAGAAGAAAAAATCATTGATGATGCAATTGGATCCAAAGTTTCAGATTACCTAATTAAACCGGTTAATCCTAATCAGATATTACATTCATTAAAAAAAACTCTTAACCAAAAAAATTTAGTTTCAGAAAAAGCTTCAAATCAATATCAAAAAGATTTTAGAAAAATTAGTCTCGATATTTTATCTGCAGGTTCCTTTTTTGAATGGGTTGATATTTATAAAAAAATTATTTATTGGAAAATAGAGTTAATTGAATCAGAAAATAATTCAATGTTGAATATTCTAGAAAATCAACTTAAAGAAGCAAATTTAGTTTTTGGCAAGTTTATCAAAAATAACTATTTAAAATGGATTAATTCAGAAGATAATAGCCCTACTCTATCTCACAATGTTTTCAAAAACAAAATTATCCCTTTTGTAAATAACAATAATTCAACATTATTAATATTAATAGACAACCTTAGGCTGGACCAATGGAAGATTTTAGAACCTATAATTAGCAAGTATTATAATATACACCAAGAGGAATTGTATGCAAGTATTTTACCCACAACGACCCAATATGCAAGAAATTCCTTTTTTGCTGGTCTAACTCCTAACCAAATAAAAAACAAATTTCCAGATTTATGGATTGATGACATTCAAAAAGGAAATAAAAACAAATATGAAAATGAACTTTTATCAAAACAACTAGAATCACTAAATTTTAAAGATGATTTTAAATATTTTAAAATTACTAGCTTAACTGATGCAAAACGAATGGTTTTAAAATTAAAAGAGCTGAAAAAAATCAAATTAAACACGATAGTTTACAATTTTGTGGATATTCTTTCTCATGCCAAAACAGAAATGAATCTAATCAAAGAATTAGCATTTGAAGATAAGGGTTATTTGTCTTTAACTTTTAGTTGGTTTAAAAATTCTCCATTATATGAATTAATTCGAAAGGCTTCTGAACTTAAATTCAAATTAATAATTACAACTGACCATGGAACTATAAACGTGACAAATCCATTGGAAATTATAGGAAATAAAGAAACAAGCTTGAATTTAAGATACAAATATGGAAAAGGGTTAAAGTTCCATCAAAAAAAAGTTTTTGAAATTAGTGATCCTTTAAATTACAAATTGCCAAAAGATAGTCATGAAGACAAATACGTCTTCGCCCTTGAAAACAGCTATTTTATTTATCCTAATAAATTTAATGAGTATGCTAAACATTTTATGAATACATATCAACATGGAGGTGTTTCATTACAAGAAATGCTTATACCGTTAATAAAATTATCACCAAGATAGATATGATTGAACTGAAGTATTCTATTGATGAACTTGATTTAATCGTATCAGACATGATAATTCCAAAAATTAAAAGTAATATAGTGTGTTTGGAAGGCAGAATGGGAACTGGAAAAACAACTTTTATAAAATCTATGTGCAGTAACTTAAATGTTATTGGTAAGATATCAAGTCCAACTTTTTCTCTTATTAATGAATACAAAACAAAAAATGGAGATTTAATTTATCACTTTGATTTCTATCGGGTTGAAAATAAAAAAGAAGCATTAAATTTAGGTATAGAAGAATATTTTTATTCACCCAACCTATGTCTTATCGAATGGGCTTCTAAAATTGGGGCATTAATTCCTGAAAACAATCACAAATTAAATTTAGAATATATTGATGATAGACATAGAAAATTAATTTTTATATAATGAACTTTAACAAGAAAATAAAGTTTTTCTCCTTTGGATTGTTATTAGGAACTTTTTTTTTAGTGACAATTTTAAATGGTAAAAATCTAAGTTGCAATTATGGACCAGAAAGTCGAGTAATTAATAATTTAAAACAAAAAAAGTGGACTTTTGATAACGAAAAAAAAGCTTTAGATACTTTTAATCTAGTTGATTTCCTGGAAAATTCTAAAGTTGTTTTTAACAAAAGTAATACTAAAAAAGATAGCTGTAAGGTTTACTATTTAAAAGGGATTAGTAAATACAAAGGAATAATCATAAACGCCGAAAATTGTTCTAAAATTGTTAATGTAAAAGTGATTGAGAATTAATCCTACGCCTTTCAAATTCTTTTTTTATTAAATCCAATTCTCTGGTTGACTGACCTCTTACAGATGAATTTTCTTCTGCCCTTCTAATCAAATATGGAATTACCTCCTCAACTGGTCCATAAGGAAGTAGTTTACATACATTATAACCTAAACTTGCAATATTAAAACTTATTTGGTCGCTCATACCATATAATTGTGCAAACCAAATTTTTTTATTATTATTTTTTATTTTATTTCTTTTCATTAAATCCATAAGTAAGTATGAACTTTCTTCATTATGACTACCGACTACTATATTGAAATACTTTAAATTTTTAACTAGAAATTTCAAAGCATCATTAAAATTTTTATCTGTTTCAAATTTATTTTTACATATAGGATCATTATAACCAAATTTTTGTGCTCTTGATCTTTCTTTCTCCATGTATGCTCCTCTAACAATTTTTACACCAGGAACAAATAATTTTTTTTTCGAACAAATCAACAAATGTTCCAAATATTTAATTTTATTTTTTAAATACATTTGGACAGTATTGTAAATTAATGAATGCTCTTTGTTGTATTTGATCATAAATTTTTCAACCAATGAATCTACTCCCGGTTGAATCCANGATTCTTCTGAATCAATCAAAATTTTTACACCATATTTTTTACACGTTTGAAAACACAAGTCAAATCTTTTCTCAACTCTTCGAAGTTGATTTTTATCATTTTCATNCAGAATCTGACCCTGAGCCATTTTGTAAAATAACCCCAAGGAACCTAAACCTGTTGGTTTAAAAACTGTAAAAGGGACATTATCAGTTTTTGAAGAGGACTTTATTGTGTTAATTGTGTTTTCAAGGCATTCATCAAAACTTTTTTCTGATTCATAACCTTCTACATGGTAATGAAGGATCGATTTTAAATTAAATTTAGATAATTTTTTAACAGTCACCATTGACTCCTTTTCATTTAAACCAACGCAAAATTGATCAAAAAGTAAATTTTTAATAATTGGAGTTACAGGCAATTTTAATTTCAAAAACAATCGTGTTAAAAATGAACCCAACTTGACAATCAAAGGATATTTTATAATATTAAATAAAAAAAGACTTTTCCTTAAAGAGCTATTGCTTTTTAACTCAAAAGCTAATTTTGTATTTTCAAATATTTTTTTTGACACTTTATATTAAAGGATTATAACTAGAAATAATAAAATCATTAGATATTAAAATCATTTAAAATAACTTAATTTTGAATTGATATGCAAAAGATAAAAACAAGTCATTATGATATTTTATTCTCCAATCAAAATTCATCATTTATAAATGATATAATATTCAAAAATAAATATAGCAAAGTATTTATTCTAGTAGATTCAAATACAAAAAAATATTGTCTGAAACTATTTTTAAAAAAGCATCTAAGTGAAATAAAAACACAATTAATCACAATTAAAAAAGGTGAAGAAAATAAAAACACAAAAAGCTTGCATTCAATATGGATTAAGATTTCAAAACTTGGAGGTGACAGAAACAGTCTTTTAATTAATCTAGGAGGTGGAATGATATCAGATTTAGGAGGCTTCGTTGCATCTACTTATAATCGCGGTATCGATTTCATAAACATTCCAACCACTTTACTCTCAATGGTAGATGCTTCAATAGGCGGTAAAGTTGGAATAAATATCGAGAAATTAAAAAATATGGTTGGTGTTTTTAATTACCCAAAATTAATTTTGATAGACACTTCATTTTTACAAACACTGCCAAAAAGGGAACTTAAAAGCGGGTTTGGAGAAATGCTAAAACATGGATTAATTTTTGATAAAAAATACTTTAAACGGCTATCTGAATTAAAAAATATAAATTCAAAGTTGAATAATGAATTAATTTATACTTCTATTAAAATCAAAAATGAAATTGTAAAAAATGATCCAAAAGAAAAAAACATAAGAAAAATTTTAAATTTTGGGCATACACTTGGGCATGCAATTGAAAGTCATTTTCTTGGCAAAAAAAAATCAAAAACTCTTTTACACGGAGAAGCTATTTCAATTGGGATGATATTGGAAAGTTACATTTCGTATAAAATTTTAAAAATGCCATATGAACAATGCCTCCATATTAAGAAAACCATAAACAGTAAATTCGAAAAAATTAAAATAAATAGCGAGGATTCAAAATCAATTACAAATCTTATAAAGTTTGATAAGAAAAGTAAAGATGGAAAAGTTCTTTTTGTTTTACTTTATGAAATTGGTAAAAGCAAAATAGATATTGAGGTTCCAAGGAAAACAATTATTGAATCATTAGATTTTTACAGTTCTTGACTATGCTGAATTTCTACTAGCATTAATGTTTCCGAAAAGAGATCTCAAAATTAATTTTTCGTATACCTTTTGTTTTGATGTTGATTGATTACTCCTTATTTTCATAAGGGCAAATTGTTGAATTGTCAGTAATGGCAAAACAATTTCTTCCCTTATATCTATAGATTTTTTCCCAGCAGGTTGATCTTCCATAAGTTCATTTTGACCAGATAGATCTAAAAGCATTTTTTTAGTTAATAAAAACTCAGTGTGTAACATATTCCAAAATTCACCGTATTCTTTGTCTTTACTTATGTGATTTGTAAGACCAAAAAATGATTTTGACAAACTCATCATACTATTTGCAATAAGAGTTTTGAAAAAAAGAGAATTAGCATAAAGTGATTTAACAAGTCGGAAGTTGCCATTTTTTTTAAAATAATTTAAAGCGGTTCCAACTCCATAAAAACCAGGAATATTCTGTTTTGTTTGACTCCATGAACCAACGAATGGTATTGCTCTTAAATCTTCAAAATTCAAATCTTTAGACTTTGATCTTGACGAAGGTCTACTACCAATGTTAGTTTGTGAATAATATCTTAGTGTAGTCATATTTTCCAAATAGCCTAAAAAATTTGGGTGTTCTTTGAGTTCTAAATATTTATTGTAACTGATATTAGCTATTTTCTCAAATGTTTTTCTGTCTTTACTAGAAAATTTAGTTTTATTAGATTCAATTACGTTGTTTTGAAATCCTGAACTCAACAATTGCTCCAAATTAAACTGACTGGAATCTAGTGTTCCGAAGTTTGAACTTATAGTTTGTCCTTGTACCGTTAATTGAATATCATTTGAGGCTATCTCTTCTCCTAATGAGGAATAGAATTGATGTGTGTTTCCTCCCCCTCTTGCTGGTGGACCTCCCCTGCCATCAAAAAAAGAAATTTGAAATTTAAATTGCTCAGATAATTGAGAAAGAGATTCCTTAGCTTTATATATACTCCAATTTGCCATAATGTATCCTCCATCTTTAGTTCCATCAGAAAAACCGAGCATAATAATTTGCTTNTTNTTTCTCNTNCTAAGATGGTTTTGATATAATTTAGTTTCATATAAGTTTTTNANAACCTGTGTTGATTTTTCCAAATCATTAATAGTCTCAAATAAAGGAATTATATCTACAGTAGGTTTTATCCATCCAGTCATTCTAATCAAAGCGAATAGAATGAGAATATCTTCCAAAGATGAGCAATTAGAAATAATATATCGATTTGATCCTTTTTCGCCATTTAATTTTTGAATAATTTTCATCGCCTCAATCGAACCTAAAGTGTCAACTAGAATCGGGTCTTTAAAAATAGATGAAGATATATTTCCACTAACTTTTGAGAGATAGTCTATCTTTTTTTCAAAGTCAAGTGAATTATATTNTTCATTTAAATGAATATTTAAAAATTTGCTAGACTCTCTAGATTCAACGATATCAATAAAAACTTTTTTTAAAACGCGAGAATCCTGACGTATATCAAGGCTGGCAAAATGATAACCAAAAATTTTGACTTTGTTATAAAGGTCTAATACTTCCTCAACATATATCCCATTATGCTTTTTACTTAAAATACTAACAACCTTACTTAAACTATGCTTAAAATCTTTAAGACTAATCTGTTTACTTTTATTTAATAAAGAATTATACATTCTACTTTCTGTGTCATCTATTATTTCTTCAACTTCATCNAAAGTTAATTTCCTCCTTAGTTTTCGCAAGTCTCTNTAATAGTTTCTTTGGATAGAATATTTAAGNTTCTTTGCAGTTTTAATTGATATTTCTGGTGTAACGTAGGGATTTCCGTCACGATCTCCACAAGGCCAAAAACCAAAGCTAAAAAGCTCATTATTTAATTTTTTTCCATCTAAAATATTCTGTTCAATATAATTGTAAATTCTACTAGAAGAAGTGTAAAATATATTTTCTAAATACCATATTAAGCTCATTGCCTCGTCAAATGGAGTGGGCTTCTTTTTTTTAAAAAATCTAGTTCTTCCAAGNTGTAAGAGCAGTTTTTTAATTTCATCAATATTTCCTTCAGAAATATAAAACGATAAATCATTAATTATTCCTAGAACACTGCCTGGGTAAAATTGTGTTGGATGGGCTGTTAAGACAAGATTAATTTTAAAAGACTCCAGATAACTAATTAGATTTTTTAATTTTCCTCTACCAACTGTTTCCTCTTTAATATATCTCAGAGTTCCTCTACCGTGCATNTTATTTACAATTGAGAAAGCAGAGTCTTCTATTGCATCAAATAAAACAATTTGACGTTCAATGAATTGAATAAAAGAAAACATGAGGTTGATTCTTTCTTTATAATTTAAATCATTACAATACTTGCTAAAAAAAGATTCAACAATAAATAAAGGTGATTTTTTCTTATTATAACAACTCTTACAATGGTCAGAAAATAATGGTAATAATAATGAAGTTTTTAGAATAGACTTAAAAGGNAGTGTAAGAAATAGTGAATTATAAATTTCAAATTTTGATAAAACATGTTCATTAAATCTTTCAAGCTTAGTTTTACGAGCCATTTAAAAGTTTATAGATCAGAAAATATTGTGTGCATTAATCTTTTTTTATCATTTATACTTTCTTCAAGTGAAATCATAGTTTCAGACCTAGATATACCAGGNATATCATCTATTTGAAAAATTAANTCTTTGGCATGTTTAGTATCTTTAGCTCTAAGTTTACAGTAAATGTTAAATTTTCCAGTAGTTATATGNGCCACAGTAANGTTAGGTATTTTTTCTANTTCTGAAAGTACCTTTTCTGTCAAGTCGTTTCTTTCTANATATATACCGATATAGGCTATAAAAGAATAACCTAATTTTTCATAGTCCAAATTCAGAGAAGAACCCTTTAGAATTCCAGCATCTTCCATTTTTTTGACCCTAACGTGGACTGTACCAGCTGAAACAAGTAATTTTTTAGAAATATCAGTAAATGGGATTCTTGCATTATCAATTAGTATGTCAAGAATTTGGTGATCTACCTCATCAAGTTTAATTTTTTTCATTTTAGGATATTCTCTTTAAAAATAACTCAAAATTTAAGAATAATTTTAATTTTTCTATAATTTTTTGATTATTCTGATTTAAATCTATTGGTTTGTTGGTGTATTTTGAAAAATCAATAATTCTACTTCCATAAAGAGTTTTAGAGGTTTTCTTTTCAATTTTTGGGAAAAAATAAATTTNNTTCCCTTTCAAAATTTCATAAAANTGAATGAAAATTTTATTTNTAAATCCTTCTAAACANCTAATCTTAGTAATTTCAATATCCCTTAAATGATTATGGTTTTCAGGTATTGATAAGTATGTGTTAATATTAGAATTAGTTTGGTTCCCTTTAGCAAATAAAGTTAAAAAAATTAATAGGGATTTGTAAATCTCGTCTACAACCAAATTCCTTCCGAAATCATTTGGGTCATGTCCTGCCTCAATTAGAATAGTAGGTGTATTTTGGGACATAAAAAAATCACCGAAACAATTGATATTAAAATCATCATTATACCGGCCTATTGACCAATTTTTNTCGGGTTTGATTTTTTTGTAAATATTCCCAATCATTGCCATTGANTTCTTTCTAACCNCGTTGATTGATTTCGATTTATCGAAACTAGGAGCCAAAAAAGATATTAATGCTGGTAAATTTGTATTTCCTGCAGCATAAATTGAACGTTGATCATGAAGATTTATGCAAAAATGTGGTTTGAAAACATTAAAAAGGGAAATAAGCAATTTNGATTCTGGTTGAGACCTNCTNATNGCATCCCTGTTCAAATCAACACCATTAGCATTTAATCTTGAATANCTATTAGATCCGTCAGGATTTAGTTGATATATAACCTTAATACTTAAATTATCCANTAAACTAGATTTTTTTAATGTTAATTCAGAAAANAGTTTAATTAAAGCACGNGTAGTGGTACTTTCATTTCCATGCATTTGTGACCATAATAAAACTTTTCTTTTACCGGATCCAAATGAAGATACCAGAATTGGTCTATTTTCGACAGAATAACCTAAAGTAGAGGTGTAATCATAAAGATTATTTTGGACTATTAAATTGTCAAGGACAGCTGGTGGCAGATAACGTTTGTTTTTAAATGTGTACACATTACAAATTTATGAAATGAAAAAGTAATTAAATTCTTTAAACTGTATACGTTTGTATACAAATAGTTTAATTTCGAAAGAAAAAATTTAATAAAAATATATAAATTACTTAAAATCAATATTTTAATAAATACATTTTAAACAAAGAGTTTAATAAATTAAAAGATAAATTATGATTATTTTTTTATTTATTTTAGAAAAAAATGATTTTTTTATTAAATTGTATACAATGATAAACAATGAATTAATAGTTTCGAGAATNAAAAAATTGATGGATGAAAACAAATTAACTCCATCCTCATTTGCAAAAAAAATTGAATCGAAAAGGGCAAATGTCTCACATATATTGTCAGGTAGGAATAAGCCAAGTTTAAATTTTTTAATTAAAATTGTAAACTCTTTTGATGGTATTTCATTGGACTGGTTTGTAAATGACAAAGTTAAATTCTCAGAAGAATACGAGGAATCTTTTAATTTAAAAAAAAATGATAAAGAGGATGACGCTAGAGAAATTAAAACAATAGTACACTTTTATGAAAATGGAACTTTTAGGCTTTTTAAAAAATCAAACTAAAATTAACCTTATATGTAAATACATGCTTTTTTCAATGCTATTGTTAATCTTTTCGTGTTACAAAGTCGAAAGGAATTGTTCAAATTTTAGATTTGGTACATTTAAATACGAAAGAGTAATTGGGAATAAATTATCTACCTCTTTTTTTATTAGAGACAATGATATAGAAATCGAATATTATAACAACAAGATAGATACCTCTAAAATAAAGTGGGTAAATGAATGTGAATTCATTTTAAGAAAACAAAATCCAATTAATATCATTGAAAAAAAGCCCATATCAATGAAAATCATTAGCACACACAAAAACTACTACATTTTCGAATTCTCACTAGTTGGTGACAATGAAAAGCGGCAAAGAGGAAAGATTGTAAAAATAAGTGAGGATTTGAATTTACCTTTAAAACTTTAATTTAATTTGAGTTTTATTAGATGTTGAGACTGTTTCAGGTTCATTAGCCTCCAATTCAACAATTTCTTTGTTTTTATTGTCATCTTCATATGGTAAACTCTCAAACAAAGAAATTTTATTTATCTTATTCTTAGAATATCTTTTTTCGGTTAAAAGTCGATTTCCACTAGCCTTGAATCCTTTTATATCAATGAATTCTTCAACATTTATTATTTTCTCTTGATTTGACACTTCACCTCTGTTCTTTTTAAAATGAATTTTTATAACCGGCCTCCACTCAGTTGTAACAAATATTAATTTTCCGTCGTCTTTTAAAAAAGACAATTCATTCTTTTTATTTTCAATTATAAATCTTTTAATGAAATATTTTTTTTTATTTTGATTGTAATAAACCAAAGTAATTGGTTTTCTCTTAATCCATCTCTCTATAACTATTGGCAATTCATTAAAATGAGTTGATAACTCTGGTGTAGTTGTTTTCAAAGTGGCATCCTCGTTTATAATAAGCAGTAAATCCTCAGCTCTGAATGCACCAAGTGGATTTCCTCTAGAATCTAAATTCAATTTTAAAACAATTGGATCAAACCAAATATTTCTTGGTTTTAAAGTAGATAGACCTTTTTCTTTAAAATCAACCTTTAAAAGGTTATGTTTGGATAAAATATTACCTCTAGCACTCCTACTTTTTATTTGATAACGTGAAAAATCTTCATCATATTCTCTTTTTCTTAAACTCTCAGTACTTTTAGACTTTTTGATATAATATCTTACTTTTTCAGCTTCTCCATTCGAATTAGCAGTGAAGTGAAGCACAGTGCTTCCAGGAGTGCCTTGTGTAATGTCATATATCTTATCTCTTGTAATTCCAGTAACAGCAAATCTTTTGATGTAAGAAATTTTTGTTTTTCCGTCTTTATAAATTAGATTATAGATTGTTCTAGAATCTTTTTTCTTGAAAACTGAAACATACTCAATTCCTTTTTCGATAAAAATCTTACTATCTACCCTCACTACTTTCATCTTTCCGGATTTAGTAAACACAATTATATCGTCTATATCTGAACATTCACAAACATAATCATCTTTTCGTAACGAGGTTCCAATAAACCCTTCTTCTCTATTAACATAAAGTTTTAAATTCCTAGTAACAACTTTGGTTGCATCAACATTGTCAAAAACCCTAATTTCAGTTTTTCTATCTTTATTTTTTCCATAATCTCTCAACAAACCCTCAAAATAAGAAATCGAATATTCAATTAAGTTTTTAAGATTATTTTTAACTATAGAAATAGATTCTTCAATTTGATTAATTTTCTCAACTGCCTTATTTAAATCAAATCTAGAAATCTTTTTTATTCTTATTTCAGTTAATTTAATAATATCCTCATCATTAATTTCATTTTTAATTTGGCTTTCAAACGGAATTAAACCATTTCGTATCGCACCTATTACTCCCTCCCATGTATTTTCTTTTTCAATATCTCTATATATTTTGTTTTCAATAAAAATTCGCTCCAATGTTANAAATCTCCACTGATTTTCTAAATCTTTGAGCTTAATCTTAAGTTCTTTTTTTAATAGCTCTACAGTGTTATCAGTAGAAATTTTTAAAATATCACTTATTCCCATAAAACTTGGCTTATTATTAACTATAACACANCCTTGAGGGGAAACAGAAGTTTCGCAGGAAGTAAATGCATAGAGAGCNTCTATTGTCTTGTCAGGGGAAATTCCAGAAGGAAGATGTATTAAAATTTCNACTTCAGAAGAGGTNTTATCNTCAATTTTTTTAATCTTTATTTTACCTTTATCATTTGCTTTTAGAATTGACTCTATTAATGANGTAGTTGTTGTACCAAATGGTATTTCTGATATAATTAAAGTATTCTTATCTTTTAACGAAACTCTTGCTCTAACTTTAATTCTTCCACCTCTCCCACCATCATTGTAATTTTGAACATCCATGATTCCTCCCGTTTGAAAGTCTGGAAAAATTCTAAAATTTTTGCCTTTTAAATAAGAAACACTAGCTTTAATTAGTTCTTTAAAATTATGTGGAAGAATTTTTGTTGAAAGGCCAACTGCTATCCCCTCTGCACCTTGTTCTAAAAGTAAAGGAAATTTTACTGGAAGGTGAATAGGTTCTTTTTTTCTACCATCATAAGATAATTGCCATTCTGTAATTTTTGGGCTAAAAACAACTTCAAGAGCAAACTTTGTCAGTCTTGCTTCGATATACCTGGATGCAGCTGCTCTATCTCCAGTGAGAATATTGCCCCAATTACCTTGAGTTTCAATGAGTAAATCTTTTTGTCCAATTTGTACAATTGCATCTGAAATACTTGCATCACCATGTGGATGAAACTGCATAGTGTTACCAACTATATTAGCAACCTTATTAAAACGNCCATCATCCAATTCTTTCATTGAATGCAAAATTCTNCTTTGAACAGGTTTTAGNCCNTCAAAAATGTCTGGTATTGCTCTTTCTAAAATNACATAAGAGGCNTAATCTAANAACCAGTCTTTATACATACCAGTAACTCTTACNAGATTCTCCTCAGAACCTAAATAATTTTCTTTATTGTAGAAATCTAAATTTTCATCCATGTCATTCAAACAGAATCAATTAAATCAGCTTCAACTTTTAAATTATCAATAATGAAATTTTGCCTATCGGGTGTATTTTTACCCATATAAAATTCTAAAAGCTCCTCAATAGTTGTCTCTTTATCCATTCTAATTGGATCTAAGCGCATAGTTTCTCCAATAAAATATTTAAATTCATCTGGAGATATTTCACCTAAGCCTTTAAATCTCGTTATTTCAGAATTGACACCTAAAACACCAACAGATTCCTTTTTTTCAAACTCAGAGTAACAATATTCAGTTTTTTTATTATTTCTAACTCTAAATAGAGGCGTTTGTAAAATATACAAATGTCCTTCTTTAACTAATTCTGGGAAAAATTGTAAAAAAAAGGTGATCAACAAAAGTCTTATATGCATACCATCTACATCTGCGTCAGTAGCAATCACGATTTTATTATATCGTAGATTTTCAAGACTACTTTCGATATTCAGAGCTGCTTGTAAAAGATTGAATTCTTCATTTTCGTAAACTATTTTTTTTGACATACCATAAGTATTCAAAGGTTTACCTCTTAGACTAAATACTGCTTGAGTGTTGACATCACGTGATTTTGTAATTGATCCGCTAGCAGAATCACCTTCTGTAATAAAAATTGTTGAATCTAGTCTTCTATCCTTGCCAATATCTCCAAGATGAATTCTACAGTCTCTTAATTTTTTATTGTGCAAACTTGCTTTTTTAGCTCTTTCTCGAGCTATTTTCCTTATACCTGAAAGCTCTTTTCTTTCTTTTTCTGCTTGAAGTATTTTTCTTTGAATAGAATCTGCAACTTCGTTGTTTTTATGGAGAAAATTATCTAATTGTGTTCCTAAGAAATCAATTATATAAGAACGAACCGAAGGTAACCCATCACCCATTTCAGTTGAACCAAGTTTTGTCTTAGTTTGTGACTCAAAAACAGGCTCCATAACCTTAATACTAATAGAAGACACAATAGATTTTCTTATGTCCGAAGAATCATAATTTTTTCCAAAAAACTCTCTTATCGTTTTGACATATCCCTCCCTAAAAGCAGATAAGTGAGTTCCTCCCTGAGTAGTGTTTTGCCCATTAACAAATGAATGATATTCCTCGCTGTACTGAGTCCTGCTATGAGTTAATGCCACCTCAATATCATCACCTCTTAAATGGATTATTGGGTATAAGAAGTCATTAATATTAGATTGATCCTCTAATAAATCACGTAGGCCATTCTGAGAAAAAAAAGTTTTATCATTATATAAAATCTTTAGTCCAGGATTTAAGAAAACGTAATGTTTCAACATTCTTTCAATATGTTCATCTCTATATTTATAAGTTTTAAAAATAGATTTATCTGGAGTAAAAGTAATTTTTGTACCATTTTTTTTAACTGATTTTTCGTCCTCAAACTGGTCAGTCAAAACGCCACATTGGAAACTAGCCAATTTTGACTTTCCGTCTCTAATTGATTCAACAGTAAATGAAGAGGACAAGGCATTCACAGCCTTAGTCCCAACTCCATTTAAACCAACAGATTTTTTAAACGCCCTAGAATCATATTTACCTCCAGTATTCATTTTTGACACAACATCAATCAGCTTTCCCAATGGAATACCTCTTCCATAGTCGCGAACAAGAATTTCAAAATGATTTGTTTTAATTTCAATTTTTTTTCCAGACCCCATAATAAACTCATCAATAGAATTATCTATAATTTCTTTCAAGAGAATATAAATTCCATCGTCGGCATAAGAACCATCTCCTAATTTTCCAATATACATCCCTGGTCTAGTTCGAATATGATCCTTCCAGTCTAAAGATTTTATGTTATCCTCAGTATATTTAATCTGTTCTGACATAATAAGTAAATATAGTGGTTGAATTGCTAGAAATGTATGAGAATACAGTAAAAGTAATTAACAGATTTGGGTTGAAAACTATCTGATTTTAATATAAAATATTAATGATTTTCAAGAAAATTTAAAATGTTAACTTTTACCCTATTTTCTATATTTTCCATTTGAGCTGGAAAAAATTTTTTTCCAGTAATGGTTTCATATAACTCAATGTATCTCTGAGAAACAATATTTGTGAAATTATTATCTATTTGGGGAAGTTCCTGGCCTTCAAGACCTTGAAAACCTTTAGAAATTAACCATTGTCTGGCAAACTCCTTTGACAACTGCTTTTGATTTTTAAAATTTTTTTGTCTTTCTTCATATCCATCTAGGTAAAAATATCTCGAAGAGTCAGGTGTGTGAATTTCATCAATAAGTAGAATTTCACCATCTTTAGATTTACCAAATTCATATTTTGTATCAACCAAAATTAGACCTCTTTCACAAGCTATTTTTGAGCCCTCTTCAAAAAGTATATTAGTATAACTTTCCATTTTCTCATAATCACGTTCAGAAACAAGACCTTTATCCAAAATTTCTTCTTTTGATATATCCTCATCATGACCATTGTCAGATTTTGTTGAGGGAGTAATTATTGGAATTTCAAAAGGATCATTTTCATTCATATCGTTAGGCATTTTTACTCCAGAAATATATCTTTTCCCTTTTTTATATTCTCTTGCTGCATGTCCTGATAGATATCCTCTAATTATCATTTCCACCTTGAAAGGCTCACACCTTTTCCCTATGGAAACAATTGGATCAGGAGACGTTATTAACCAGTTTGGTACAATACTTTTTGTTAAATTAAGCATATGTGATGAAATTTGATTTAATATTTGACCTTTATAGGGAATCCCTTTTGGTAGCACAACATCGAAAGCAGAAAGACGGTCAGTCGTTATTATTACTATCAAATCGTTTTCAAGATATATTACCTCTCTTACCTTGCCTTTATATTTTGATAATTGATTAGGTAATTCAAAGTTAGTTGATAATAAAGTATTCATGTCAATTTAGTTATACGCAGCAATAATTTTTTTAACAAGTTTGTGTCTAATTACGTCTTTTTCATCAAGATGTAAAATTTTAATGCCACTAGTTTTTTTAAAAATATTAAGAGCCTCATTTAAGCCAGACTTAATTTTTTTAGGAAGGTCTACTTGGCCTGGGTCACCAGTTATAATAAATTTTGCATCTGGGCCCATTCTGGTAAGAAACATTTTCATCTGGGAATGTGTGGCATTTTGAGCTTCATCTAAAATTACAAAAGCGTTATTAAGAGTTCTTCCTCTCATAAATGCCAGAGGTGAAATTTGAATTATTCCTCGTTCTAGATATGAATGAAGTTTTTCAGTTGGAATCATATCGTAAAGAGCGTCGTATAGGGGTTGAATATAAGGATCTAATTTATTTTTTATATCGCCGGGTAAAAACCCAAGGCTTTCTCCTGCCTCAACAGCAGGTCTAGTCAATATAATTCTTTTAATTTTTTTTTCTTTTAAAGCTTTTACTGCTAACGCAACACTAGTATATGTTTTCCCAGTGCCTGCAGGACCAACTACGAAGAGCATGTCATATTTATTTGATAATTCAACAATCTTCATTTGATTTTTAGTCTTTGCTCTTATTAAATTCCCTTTAACCCCATAAGTAATTATCTTGTTTGTCTCGGAAATAAATTCATAATTGTTAGAATCTGAACTAAGAACCTCATCTAAAACATTGGATGACATATTATTATACTTTATGAAATAATTAATAAGTGAATTGAATTTATTTTTAAAATTATTTAACTCTGACTCATCGCCATAGGCTTTAACAAAAGAGCCTCTAAATACTAGTTTTAACTTAGGAAATGTTTTTTTTATTTTACTTAATGAATTACCATTATCAAAAAAACTTTGAGGATTAATTTCCTTAAATTCTATTTTTATCTCGTTCAATTAAAATAAATTATTTTCTAGTATTTGTAAGTTTGTAAGCAAATTAACATTTTTCAAAATAAAAATTACATTTAAATTAAATTCTTTATGCCTGTAATTACTTTAACGACTGATTTTGGAACTAAAGATTATTTTGTTTCTGTAATAAAGGCATCCATTTATAAAGAAATACCTAATGCTAATGTAATAGATATTTCAAATTCAATAAGCCCCTTTAATCATTCTGAGGCGGCATATATTTTAAAAAATGCATACTCAGCATTTCCAAAAAAATCCATCCATATTGTCGGTGTTGATTCTGAATTTTCACCTGAAAATAAACATATATTGATGAGCTTTGACGATCATTACTTTATAGGTGCAAATAATGGTATTTTTTCGTTACTGCTAGATGGAAAAAAATATGATAAAATAGTAGAAATCAATATACATGAATTATCTGTTAGTTCATTTCCTGTGTTAGATGTATTTGTTAAGGTTGCTGGACACCTAAGCAGAAAAGGAAATATGGAAATAGTTGGAACTGAAACGAAAAAATTAAAAGAGATAGTTAATGTTAATCCTGTGCTTAATGAATCCAAAACTCAATTAATTGGAAGTGTTATTTATATAGACAATTTTGGTAATGTAGTTACAAACATTAAAAAAAAATATTTTTTAGATGTTAAAAAATCTAGAAATTTCATTATTTATGCAAACAGTGTAAAGTTTCATAAAATTTACGATTCATATTCCGAAGCTATTGATTTTGATATTCCAAAAAGCAAAAGAGAAGAGGAAGGAAAAAAAATTGCAATTTGGAATTCAGCAGGTTATTTAGAAATTGCGATATATAAGAGCAATCCATCAATTGTGGGAAGTGCAAACAGCTTGTTTGGTCTTGAGTTTAGAACAACAATAACTGTTGAATTTTTATAATATAAATAATTTATGCAATCGAAAATTTTATGAAACAATAGTTGTTAGATTAAATTATAAATCATATCATATTTTTAAAAAAATATAATAGTAAATAACTTTTTATAACTAAGTTTTATTATCTATTTCATTAAACTTATATTTGAAATATTAATAAATTTATGAAGTTTATTGTTTCAAGTCATACTCTCTTAAAAAATTTGCAAATTCTTCTAGGGGTTGTTAATACAACGAATACTTTACCTATACTGGATAATTTTTTATTCCAAATAAATAAAAATTCTTTGAGGGTTACATCCTCTGACTTGGAAACCACGATGTCGACCGCTATTGAAATTGAATCAGATAGTTCTGGGGAAATTGCTGTTCCAGCTAAATTATTGGTTGAGGCTTTAAAGAACTTTGCAGAACAACCTCTTACATTTTCTACTCAAGAAGAAAGTGTGCTAGAGATAAATGCAAATGATGGAAAATATAGAATATCATTTGTTCCAGCAGAAGAATTTCCAAAGCCAATTGACATAAAAGATTCCTCATCAACTTCTATAAATGGTGGTGTTCTATCTAAAGCGATCAATTCAACTATTTTTGCCACTGGAAATGACGATTTAAGACCCGTAATGAGCGGAGTTTTTTTTCAATTTAGTTCTGAAAATATAACTTTGGTTGGAACCGATGCTCACAAATTAGTAAAATACGTAAGGAATGACATAACTTCTGATGGTAATTCTGAATTCATAATGCCTAAAAAGGCTTTGCAGGTAATAAAAACAACTTTAAGTGACTTTGATAATGACCTATCAATAGAGTTTAATGAAACTAATGCAAAATTTACATTTGAAAATTTTACACTTAGTTGTAGATTAATTGAGGGTAAATATCCAAATTACGAAGCTGTTATACCTCGAGAAAACCCAAATAAACTAGTAATAGAAAGAGTTTTGCTGCTAAATTCTGTAAGAAGAGTCGGTGTGTTTTCAAATAGAAGTACAAATCAAATTAAATTTAAAATTGCTGGGGCTGAAATGAATATTTCTGCTGAAGATTATGACTATAGCAATAAGGGNGAAGAAAGAATTAGTTGTAATTATAGTGGTGATGATATTGAGATAGGTTTTAATTCTAGATTTTTAATTGATATGCTAAACAATTTAGATTGTAACGAAATTTGTTTATCAATGTCACTGCCAAATAAAGCAGGAATAATAACTCCAAGCGATAAGAACGATAACAAAGAAGAAATAACTATGTTGATTATGCCAGTAATGCTTAATAATGATTAAAGCGCTGGAATTGCTTCAGACATAGTTTTGTAGGTTCCATTTTGAAGTTTTTCCCTAATTGATGAAAATGCATCTAATGTTATTTCAATATCTTTCATTGTATGTGATGCTGTTGGAATTAATCTTAACAAAATTAGTCCCTTTGGTATAACAGGGTAAACTACTATAGAGCAAAAAATCCCATAATTTTCTCTCAAGTCCTTAACTAACACCATAGCCTCGGGAATACTTCCTTTCAAATACACAGGTGTAACGCAGCTTTGAGTATTCCCAATATCAAAACCTCTATTTTTGAGTCCCTCCTGAAGCGAATAAACATTTTCCCACAACTTGTTTTTAAACTCTGATCTTAATTTCATCATTTCTACCCTTTTAATAATGCCATAAACCAAAACACTCTGTAGGGATTTCGCGAACATTTGAGAACGCATATTATATTTAAGAAAATCAATTACTTCCTTAGAACCTGCAATAAAAGCACCTGTTGATGCAATAGACTTTGCAAAAGTTGCAAAATAGACATCAATTTCATCCTGAACACCTTGCTCATCACCTGTTCCAGAACCATTTTTTCCAAGTGTGCCAAAACCGTGGGCGTCATCAACTAAAAATCTAAATTTATATTTATCCTTTAATTTTACTATTTCCTTTAACTTACCTTGTTCACCTCTCATTCCAAAAACACCTTCAGAAATAACTAAAATACCTCCATCGTTCTTATTAGCAACCTTAGACGCCCTAATAAGATTTTTTTCTAAACTTTCTATATCATTATGTTTATAGGTAAAACGTTTTCCTAAGTGTAGTCTCACACCGTCAACAATACAAGCATGAGAATCAATATCATAAACTATGACGTCATTTTTAGAAACTAACGTGTCAATTGTAGATAGAATACCTTGATATCCAAAATTCAATACATATGAAGACTCCTTGTTTACCAAATCAGCAAGTATCTTTTCTAACTTTTCATGTAAGTCAGTATGACCAGACATCATTCTTGCACCCATAGGGTGAGCTGAACCAAATCTCTGAGCTGCTTCTGAATCTATTTCTCTTACCTTAGGGTTATTTGCTAACCCTAAATAGTCATTAACACTCCAAGTAATAACCTCTTTACCGTTAAACTTCATTCTATTAGCAATAGGTCCCTCTAATTTTGGAAATACAAAATATCCCTCAGCAACTGAAGCCCATTTACCNAGAGGACCTTTGTTTTCAATAATTCTTTGAAATAAATCTTTCATATTTTACGAATATATTATATATATTCAACTTTAGACTGTTTTTCGAGAACATTAAAATGATTAAAGCCTTGCTCTTGCATCCANTTTTCACTATAAATTTTACTCAGATACCTTGAACCATGATCTGGGAAAATAACAACCACTTTGCTTTTACTAGAAAATTTATTTTTCTTATTCAATAATCTAACTGCTTCAAAAGCAGCACCTGAAGTGTAACCCACGAATATTCCTTCTTCCTTTGTGATTTTTCTAGCCATATATGCACTTTTTTCGTCAGATACTTTTATAAATTCATCAATTAACTCAAAATTGGTAGTACTTGGTATATGATTTTTTCCTAATCCTTCAATCCTATAAGGGTATATTTCATTAGGATCTAATTCATTAGTCTCATGATATTTTTTTAAAACAGAACCGTATGCATCAACACCTATTATCTTTATTGAAGGATTCATTTTTTTCAAATATTGGGCACAACCTGAAATAGTGCCACCTGTTCCGCTGCAGGCTACTAGATGAGTTATTTTGCCATTAGTCTGATTCCAAATCTCAGGGCCTGTGGTTTTGTAATGAGCTTGAACATTTAATTCATTAAAATATTGATTTATATAAATCGAATTTTTGGTTTCATTTAATAGTTTTTGTGCGACTTGGTGATATGATCTTGGATCATCAGCTTTAACATTTGCCGGACATACATATATTTCTGCTCCTAACGCTCTTAACATATTAATTTTATCATTTGAACATTTTGAGTTAACAGCCAAGACACATTTATAACCTTTAATTATTGCTACCATTGCTAAACTAAAACCAGTATTACCAGAAGTAGTCTCGATTATTGTAGAATCTTGAAAAATTTTACCTTTTTTCTCTAGATTCTCAATAATATGTAAGGCAATTCTATCTTTATTTGAATGTCCAGGATTGAATGCCTCCCATTTAGCAAAAAAAGTTCCTTTGTAATTTGAAGCAATTTTATTCAGTTTAATAAGAGGGGTTTTTCCTATAAGCTTTAGCAAATCAGGATAAGTATTAGAATTTAAATTCATTATGAGCCTTTTTAAACCGGTGCAAATTTAAATAATTTATTTTTTGTTCTCAAGTCCTAAAATAAAAGCATACTTCTTTGAGGTTTCTTTAAGAGAATTAAATCTTCCAGAAGCTCCTCCATGGCCAGCTTCCATATTTGTATATAAGAAAATTTTATTTTTATTACTAGATTTAAGCCTAAGTCGTGCTACCCACTTTGCAGGTTCCCAGTATTGAACCTGCGAATCATACAATCCAGATGTTACAAGTAAATTGGGATAGGTTTGCTTTTTAACATTGTCATAAGGAGAATAAGATTTTATGTAATCATAATATTTTTTGTTTTTGGGATTTCCCCATTCATCAAATTCTCCCGTTGTCAGTGGTATACTTTCGTCTAGCATTGTTGTAACTACATCAACAAAAGGAACTGCAGCAATTATTCCATTGTATAAATCTGGAGCTTCATTTACAATAAATCCCATAAGCAAACCACCAGCAGATCCCCCATAAGCATATAGATGTTCCGAAGATGTATAATTTTGGTTAATTAAATAATTTGAGACATCAATAAAATCAAAAAATGTATTTTTTTTATTAAGCATTTTACCATCATCATACCAACTTCTTCCTAAATACTCGCTACCTCTAATATGAGCAATCGCATAAATAAAACCTCTATCAACCAAACTTAAGATGTTAGATGAAAAAGATGGGTCTATTGTAGATCCGTATGATCCATAACCGTATTGTAATATTGGGGTTTTCGAATTAATTTCAATATTTTTTTTATGTAAGATTGAAACAGGTATTTTTTTACCGTCTCTAGAATCGACCCAAATTCTTTTTGAAGTATAATTATTTACATCAAAATTACCTTGAATCATTTGCTCTTTCAGTACCTCCTTTTTTAGAGTATTCATATCAATTTGAATAACCTGACTTGGCTGAGTCATAGAAGAAAAAACATACCGCAGATAATTTGTATCAAACTCAAGATTAGTTGAGGTATAACTTGTATAAGTTTCACTATCCATATCTATTTCTATTTTATTTGAATCTTTCCAGTTTCTAATAAATATTTTTGTAAGCCCATTTACCCTTTCTGTAGTTACCCAAAAATTTTTGAATAAATCAATATCTTCTAGAAGAACCTCCTCCCTATGAGGTAAAAAAGTTTTCCAGTTTTCCTTTGAGGGATTTGATATTGGAACAACATCGATTTTAAAGTTTTTGGCATTATCTGCATTGGAGTATATGAAGAAATTGTCTTTAAAATGTGAAACACTATATTCTAATCCCTCTATTCTTTTTTGAACCAATTTAAAGTCACCAAGAGGTTTACGAGCATCTAAAAACCGATATTCAGAAGTTAGAGTACTAAATGAGCCTATAAAAATATAAGAATCCGATTTTGATTTACTCACAAAAGTACTAAACGTAATGTCTTTTTCTGTGTAAATCAATTTATTTGAATCTTTACCTTGAATAATGGATTGTCTAAAAACACTTTCTGCTCTTAATGTTTTTGAATTCTTTTTAGTATAAAAAATATGTTCATTATCATTAGCCCAAACACCATATCCGGTTGTATTTTTAATTTTAGTGCTTAATAACTCTCCAGATTCAAGATCTTTTATCATGAGAGTATATTTTCGCCTTGATAAAGTATCGATGCCAAATACAGCTTTTTTATTGTCAGGACTTATATTGATTCCAACTAACCTAAAATAATCATAACCCTTTGCTAGTTCATTGCAATCAAATAAAATTTCTTCAGAGGCAGACAATTTTTCTTTTTTTCTAGTATAAATGGGGTATTGTTTGTTTTTTTCATAACGAGTNATATACCAGTAACCATTATAGAAATAAGGNGCAGANGAGTCNTCCTCTTTTATTTTACTCCTCATTTCGGTGAATAATNTATTTTCTAANTTTTTTAGATGCTTAGTTGATTTTTCANAATAGTCATTTTCTCTCTCTAAATAGTCAATGACTTCTGGGTCTTCTGGGTTATTAAGCCAATAAAATTCATCAACTCTAATATCATTATGTATTTTATGCTGATATTTTTTTANTTNAGCTTTTGGTGGATACAATNCTTTTTCTTGATTNATTATTTTTTTTTCCATACAACCAAATAATAATATAAAAATNACAAAAGTTGCAATATTAAAAATTCTATTATCCNTAAGCAATTGAATTAGCATAACTTTTTAAGTGATTCCAAAACATATTCATGTTGTTCTTCTGTATAGTCTNTGTGTGTTACCATTCTTAGCTTTTGTTTATCCATACTAATAATTTTTATTTTCGAATTATTCATTTTTGTAATAAAATGGGTTTTTAGATTTTCGTTTTCGAATTCGAAAATTATAATATTAGTTTCAACTGGATAAATCTTTTTTACTCCTCTTACTTTTAATAGTATTTTAGATAGTTCTTTTGCTTTTCTGTGATCTTCTTTTAATTTATCCCAATTATTTTCNATACCATAAATTGCTGCTGCTGCAAGATAACCAGATTGTCTCATACCACCTCCTAAAATTTTTCTGATNCTAAGTGCNTTTTCATAATTTTTTTTTGAACAAATNAGTGCAGACCCNACTGGNGCNCCNANNCCCTTNCTAAANCAAACTGATATTGTGTCNAATATTTCACCATAGTCGGAGGGTTTNGAATNNGTTGCAATCATTGCATTCCACAANCTTGCTCCATCTAAATGAATTGGAAAACCATATTTATTACAAATTTTATTTATTTTNTTTAATTCTCTTANATCGTAACANGCTCCCCCACCCTTATTNGTAGTGTTTTCAATTGAAACCAATGATGTTCTTGGTGAGTGATAAAAGTCACTAGGATTTATTTTTTCTTCAACTTGTTCAGCTTTAATTCTACCTCTATCTCCTTCAATTAAAGAACAGGAAACTCCGCTATTGAAACTTACACCGCCACCTTCATAATTAAAAATATGAGAAAAATGATCACATATTAATTGATCGCCTGGCTGGGTATGAATTTTTATAGCCGTTTGATTTGCCATTGTCCCAGAGGGAAAATAAAGTGCAGATTCTTTACCAAATAAATTACATAGCATTAACTCTAATTTATTTACAGTTGGATCTTCCT
The DNA here is from genome assembly GCA_002728075.1 of Flavobacteriaceae bacterium. Lineage (GTDB taxonomy): Bacteria > Bacteroidota > Bacteroidia > Flavobacteriales > Flavobacteriaceae > TMED96. Next base: position 1,481 of record PBVB01000033.1, on the reverse strand, counting down.
TAAATACATCATCACCTACATCGGCTTTTAACATATAGTCAATCATTTTTTTATCTGGTTTTGTGACCGTGTCACTAATTAAATTGACTTGTGCTTCCATCTACTCGCAACTTAGGGTTTGACCAATAGGAGATCCATCTGGAATTTTTAATTTCGTTTTCGATTCTAACTTTAATTTACCTTCAAAAAATCGTTTTAAAATAAACTTCAAATAATCATTTCGTTTATTTTTTTCGTTTTCAAAAAAGGTATTTAATTCGTGAAGCTTACTCAATACAACGGATTTAACTTCAACTGGAGAATTTTTATCCTCAAATAAATCGATCATTTTAAAAATTAAATTATTGCAGATAATTAAATCAACTTGCTCGACATTATCTAACGTTTTTGTTTTAAAGAACTTATTAATCATAAAATCTAAACTTTCACTTAATCCAAGCTGGTTTTTGTAATAAACCTTCTGCTGTGCAAGTCTACTGGCTCTTTGCGGGTTTAGTATAAAGGAGAAAATTATGTCACTTAAAGACTTTACAGGACTTAATAAATCAAAAGTTGGTCCTGTAAATCCTGAAAAACTTTCGCGAGATTGACTAGATCCAAATGCAAAGGGTGGTAAAACTTCCATTATTGTTTTTGGAATTATTAAATGATTTTGATTTAATGATTCACATAAAGCATTAAGGGCTTCTCGTTGAGTAACTTCATTTACAGGTAAAACTTTTTCATTTGAATTACCTTTAACTGAATAATTAAAGTTTTGTCCACCAATTAGTTTTGAAACGGCTTCAATTTGATATCTGTGAAGAAAGTATATTGGAACAAGTCTGTCTCTAAGTATTGAAATTGGATCACCTTTTTTAAGTTGGTTCATTGAAAAATTATTCATTGCGACTTTTCTCACTTTGAGCAGGTGATTAAACTCTTTTATAGGGTTTGCTCCATTGTCCCAAAGATGAGCATTTGGGTGGGCTCCACCAATGGGTCTCGCATCTTTGTCCGTTATAAACCTCTGACCCTTATTATAACTATAATTTAAAATTTTATTTAATTCATTTTCTTCATTTTGTTCAGTTGGAAAATCTTGGTAAGAATAAAGTACGGAAGTTTTGTCCCACTCACCAATTCCTTCATCGTAGGCGTTATCAAGCTTGATTTCACCATTTACGAGTTCAATTAATGGGTGTGGATAATCCATAACTGACTCCCTGTTGTTGACACTTGAAGCAAAGTTGTGAGCAAAGCCAAGTGTGTGACCGATTTCGTGAGCGGATAATTGCTTAATTCGATTAATTGACATTTTCAACATTTCTGAGTCATTTTCATCACTATATTTATATGGATCTTTTGATAGAGATTGTGCAATCATAAAATCTTGACGTATCCTTAAACTTCCTAAACTAACATGTCCTTTTATAATTTCTCCAGTCCTTGGGTCTACAACACTTGATCCATAACTCCACCCTCTAGTTGATCTATGGATC